>CANGVZ010000041.1 GCA_947457285.1 Flavobacteriales bacterium
AAACCTCGGAGAGTTCGTTTTCCACGAAGCTCGCATCCATATTTCGTCCTTTGATTTGGTTGAATTTGCGCGGATCGGCTACTGAAGCAATAAAGGAGTTGGATCGAACAAAGAGCTTGTCAATCTTATTGTTTTTGTTGGTGATATGAATTGTGTCTCCAGTAATCTGATTGGCGGACGACCACAACACTGGGGATTTGAAAAAATGCAATGCACTGTCAGACATTTCATACACGAGCGAATCACAAAGAGCTTGAACATCTGATTTGTAAATTTTCACCGATCGGAATGCATACAATACATCTTTTCCCGAAGTGTCGGGAAGAGATTTGAGCGTGTCAGCATTCATATACAAAGTGTCTCCATCTTCAAAAATCTGGGTCAATAGTGCGCGCTCTGTAACCAGACTTTCTTTTGTCTTTTCATGATGAATTCCATACTCACCGGTGATTACGACATTGGTGGTGGTATCGCGAATGGAAATGTTTCTAAAAACTTCACCATATTCCTTCTCACCGTTGTAGTAGATGGAATCCCCTTTGAGAATGGTTTTTTCTGACCTTACCCAAGCGTTTTTATTGAATTGACTAATGTCTTTTTTGCTATCGTACCAACCGTTTTCACAATATATTTCAGTGTCATCACCTACGATTCTAGTGGGGCCGAAGAAGTAGGATATTTCTGTTGGATCAACATATTTGAGCGTGTCGGAATAAACGGTGTAATCAGGGTTTTTTAGCACTACATTTTTCTTGAAGAAGAAAGTTTCAATCTTTGTGTTGTAGCTCCCGTTTTGGCTGGTGAGCACGTTTTTGTTTGCTGAGGAAACGATTTTTCCTCCACCATAATAATTGGCTATTTCTTTATCAATAAAATATGTCATTTGTTGGGTGGTAAGCGTCATTTGATTGTCGCGTAGCACCACGTTGGAAGTGATGTCAGCCGTTTTTTTCTTTTGATCTACGTGCAAAAAACCACCTGTGAGTTGGAAAGACCCTGGCTTTGTAATCACAATTTTTCCGAAGGCATCGAAGTCATCGTTTTTAAAGATGTGGGCGCTATCACAATAGAAGAAGGTGCCCTCATATACAAATCTCACATTGCCTCGCACTCTTTGTGCGTCGATGTAATTTTTGTCAAAAACCGTTTCGTCTGCTCCTAGAAGTTTGACAATTTTCTTATTCGAGTTTTGTTGAGCAGTTGAAATACCTTGGAATATCAATGAAAATAGCAATGATAAAAAAACCGAATGAACGTTCATTCGGTTTGTAATTTCTATTTTCAACGGTGATATCATATCTAACTGCTTACCTAAATCATGCCGAAACTTTTCCGCGGATGATCGTTTGAGTTCGATCTGGTCCTACCGAAACATAAGTAACTGGTATACCCAGAGTGGCTTCTACAAATTCAATGTATTCGATCAACTCTTTAGGGAGCTCTTCTAGTGAGCGCATGCCAGTGAGATCGGAATTCCAACCTTTTACTTCTTTATAGATTGGCTGAACCTTGGAAGGATCGATGTCATAAGGGAGATAATCGATTTTTTCTCCATTCAAATTGTAATGCGTACAAATTTTAAGAGTTTCAAAGCCGCTAAGGACGTCAGTTTTCATCATAAT
Source organism: Flavobacteriales bacterium (assembly GCA_947457285.1). Taxonomy (GTDB): domain Bacteria; phylum Bacteroidota; class Bacteroidia; order Flavobacteriales_D; family Sanyastnellaceae; genus JAIXWP01. The sequence continues at coordinate 1,623 of CANGVZ010000041.1, forward strand.
GAGCTCTGTAACGCCATTTATCATACAAGCATATTTGAGTGCTGGAATATCGAGCCAGCCGCATCTGCGTGGTCGTCCTGTGGTGCTGCCAAATTCTTTTCCTATTTGACGCATTTGTTCTCCCGTTTCATCTTCTAATTCGGTAGGGAAAGGACCGCTACCAACACGGGTGCAATATGCTTTGAATATACCAAGAACATCTCCAATTCTGGATGGCGCAAGCCCAAGTCCTGTGCAAGCTCCAGCAGCTACAGTATTGGATGAAGTAACGAAAGGATAGCTACCAAAATCAATATCCAAAAGAGATCCTTGTGCGCCTTCTGCCAAGATTTTCTTTCCGTCGAGAAGGGCTTGGTTGAGGTAATGCTCGCTATCAATGATGGTCAACGAACGTAAAACATCGATGCCGGACATCCATTCTTTTTCAAGTTCGGTGATGTCGTATTGGTAGTTATAGTTGGCAAGCATCTTCTTATGCTTTTCCACAAGCGCATTGTATCTTTCTTGGAACTCAGGCTCAAGGATGTCTCCAACTCTTAAGCCATTGCGGCCTGTTTTGTCCATGTACGTAGGACCGATTCCTTTTAGGGTACTGCCAATTTTGGCTTTCCCTTTTTCCGCCTCACTTGCTGCGTCGAGCATTCGATGCGTTGGAAGGATAAGATGAGCCTTACGGGAGAGCATTAAGCGAGACTTTACATCGACGCCCCTTTCTGCTAGTGCCTTGATTTCTTTGGCAAATACAATCGGGTCGATGACCACGCCGTTGCCAATGACATTTTTTACGTGGTCATGGAAAATACCTGATGGTATAGTATGCAACACATGCTTTATTCCATTGAATTCGAGGGTATGACCAGCATTCGGCCCGCCTTGAAAACGAGCCACGATGTCGTAAGAAGGAGTAATGACATCAACAATTTTTCCTTTTCCTTCGTCGCCCCATTGGAGCCCCAAAAGGATATCCGCTTTGTTTAGGTACATCTATCTATTGGTAAAGCACAAAGGTAATGGCTAACGGAGAATTAGAAAAGGGAATATTATTTTTCCTTCTTCTTTCCGTAAAAATTCAAGCTATGGTGCATGATTTCGATGCCAAAAATTTCTTCAAGAGTGGCTTTGATGTTTTGGATGCGTGGATCACAAAATTCAAGCACTTCACCTGAATCCATTAGAATGATATGATCGTGTTGTTGATTTTGGTAAGCTTTCTCGAAATGGGCGGTATTTTGACCAAACTGGTGCTTTCGCACTAGATTGCAGGCAAGCAATAACTCAATGGTATTGTAGAGGGTAGCGCGTGAGACACGATACTTTTTGTTTTTCATATTGGTGTACAACGACTCGATGTCGAAATGCCCTTTGTGGTTGTAGATCTCACTCAATATTGCAAAGCGCTCGGGCGTCTTCCGGTGCTGGTTTTGCTCCAGGTATGCCGTAAAAATTCCCTTCACTTTTTCTTGTAGTTCTTGCGATACCATGGTGCAAAGTTATACGCTATCAGGCAAATTCGCTTTCTATTCTATCTACTGTCAAAACACCTTCTACTGCTTTTAGTTGATCCATCAGGGTACTCAAGTGGTCGGTGTCATGAACCAATACCACCACCTTGCCTTGGAATATTCCGTTATTGGCCTCAAAACTAATGGCTTTCATATTTACGTTCATGTCAGTGGAAATGATATTGGTTATTTTTTGTACCAATCCCACATCGTCAATTCCAGAAAATTTGAGTCCTACTTCAAATTGCACGAGTTCTTTGTTGCTCCAGCGCGCTTTAATTACACGATAGGCGTATTTGCTCATAAGTTCTTGAGCATTCGGACAATTGGTGCGGTGGATTTTAATGCCTTCATTAACGGTTATAAATCCGAAAACCTCATCGCCGGGAATAGGATTGCAGCAAGCTGCAAGGGTAAAGTCTACTTTTTGTTTTTCGTCACCAATCAAAAGCGTCTCTCCTTTGGCTGGTGCGGTAGTCACAATTTTAGACTCTGATTTTTCTGGTATTACTACAGTTCGTTCGAAAAGAATTCTACCTGCTTCGATGGTATAACCTTTGAGTTTTTTGAGATCTATTGTTCCTTTAGCTATGCGGTAATAGAGCTCGAGCGCTGAATCTGTATCGAAGTGACGAACCATCTCGTCAATATTGGCACTTAGCCATTCCACTTTTAAATTATTGAAACGCCTTTTGAGCATTTCTTTTCCATCATCAGCGATTTGTTTTTTCTCTTCTTTTAGCGCGTTTTTAATCTTTTGGCGAGCGCTTGCGGTAACCACAATTGAAAGCCAGTCTTCTTTTGGACGTTGCTTTTTAGAAGTTAGGATTTCGACTTGATCTCCACTGCGAAGCTTGTGGCTAAGGGGAACAAGCTTATAATTTACTTTCGCTCCGATGCAGTGATATCCAATTTGGCTATGTATATGAAATGCAAAATCGAGTGTAGTGGATCCGACGGGAAGTGTTTTTAAATCTCCTTCAGGAGTAAAAACATAAATCTCTTCTGAAAATAGGGAAAGTTTAAAGTTGTCAATAAACTCCAAAGCATTGTCTGAAGGGCTTTCCAAGACTTCTCGAATTTGTTGAAGCCACTTATCCATCTTGCTTTCGGGAGTCTCGGGGCTTTCTTTATACTTCCAGTGAGCGGCATAACCTTTTTCGGCGAGGTCATCCATTCTCTCAGAACGAATTTGAACTTCCACCCATTTCCCAGTTGGTGACATTACCGTTGTATGCAAAGATTCATATCCACTTGACTTTGGTATGCTGATCCAATCGCGCAGACGCTCTGGACTGGGTTGGTAAAAATCAGTGACAATGGAATAAACGCGCCAGCAGTCGGCTTTTTCAGTCTCTACAGGACTTTTGAGAATGATACGAATCGCGAATACGTCATAGATCTCTTCAAAAGGGACGCCTTTTTTGTGAATCTTATTATAAATTGAAAATACCGATTTAGTGCGGCTTTTTATATCATATTTCAATCCCTGACGATCGAGCTCCCGTCTGATTGGAAGCGTGAAAGCATTGATAAATCTGGTTCTAACAGCTTGAGTCTTCTGGAGTCGATTTACAATATCCTCATAATTTTCTGGTTCCTTGAATTTAAGACTTAAGTCTTCAAGTTCTGTTTTTATATTATACAAACCGAGGCGATGGGCGAGAGGAGCGTAGAGAAACATCGTTTCACTGGCGATTTTGAGTTGCTTTTCTCGGGCCATGTGATTGAGCGTTCTCATATTGTGCAGGCGGTCGGCTAGTTTGATCAGAATTACGCGCACATCATCGCTGAGTGTAAGCAACATTTTGCGAAAGTTTTCCGCTTGATCACTGGTGTTGCTGTAGTCAGAAACGCCGCTGATTTTCGTTAATCCATCGATAATGGTTCTTTCTTTTTTTCCAAAAAGCGTTTCAATATCATCTAATGTAATGTCGGTATCCTCGACAGTATCATGAAGCAAAGCACAGACGATGGCGGTAGTGCCGAGACCAAGTTCTTCTGCACAAATTTTTGCGACAGCTATTGGATGATAGATGTAAGGCTCGCCGCTTTTGCGACGCATGTCTTTGTGCGCGTCGACAGCGACTTCAAAGGCCTTGCGAATGCGCATGCGCTCGCTGCGCGATCTCGAACGGTGACTCACGCGCAATAAGCCGCGATATCTTCTCAATATCTCCCGTTTCTCTTCTTCGATGTCAATCTTGGTCTTCTGCATAGTTAACACAAATAAAACACTCAAAAACATTCAAAGTTGGCTGCACCTCAAGGTCTTTTTAACAAAAAGATTATTAATGATTAATATTGCAGTCGTTGCTTCGAATCTGCCCGAATTGGTGCTATGAATTTAAGAAAAAAAATATACATCATCCTTCTAATCTTTCTTGGTATCACTCCCGCGTTCTCGCAGGAGCTGAAAAGAGGGCAGTTGAGTGAACTTTCCGATTCGTTGTTTTATCGTTACTCTCAGCGCGGTTTCGGAATGCATAGTGTTTTTCGGCCGCTGCCTCCATTCATGAGGTCGGAATACGATACTTCCAGGGTGGTAGTTTCAGAGAAGTCGAGTTTGAATATCGCGCCGATTGCATCTCTCAGTGGGGGTGGTGATTTAGAGTCAACAAGATTTTCTACTGCATCTTTCATGGGCGCTGCATTGAGTTTTAAAGCTAATAACCGATGGGCGGCAATGTTGGGCTATACGGCGTTTCTTGCCAATACTCCCCGATATCTCGATGGATTTATTGCATCGAGAGATGTTCTTCCTGGTGTTGGCAGGCTGGATAGCATGGGAAGCGCGGGCACCATTGCCCATTATCCTTTCGGATTCTTGGGTTATCAAGCAGGCAAGCACTTTTATTTTGAAGCCGGACGCGGCAAGCAGTTTTGGGGTGATGGATATCGTTCCTTAATTATTAGTGACAATGCCCCTGCATATCCGTATTTCAATGCGAGAATTGATGTTTGGAAAGTGAGATTTAATGTTTTGTACACCCAGTTCTCCCAAGGTTCGGATAAAAAATATTCGGCATCGCACGGGGTGTCGATTGATATTACAAAGCGCTTACAACTAAGTGCCTTCGAAATGGTGGTATGGCAGGCAAGAGATAGTTTGAATAATCGAAATTTCGAACTGCATTATTTGAATCCACTTATTTTTTACAGACCAGTGGAGTTTGCTCAAGGTTCGGCAGACAATGTGCTATTGGGTGGTGGGTTCAAGTATAAGGCAACCAAAAAGCTTCAGTTTTACGGACAGTTTATCTTAGATGAATTTTTACTGAGCGAACTGCGCAACCGACGAGGCTGGTGGGCCAATAAGTTTGGAGGGCAAGCTGGTTACAAATGGTTAAGTCTGGAAAAAGGACTTTTCATTCAAGGGGAAGTAAACACGGTACGTCCATTTACATATAGTCATGGTAGCCCTTTGCAGTCGTGGGGACATATGTTTCAGCCAGTAGCTCATCCCTTGGGGGCCAATTTTGCTGAATTGGTGCAGCGTTTCGATTGGAGGTCGAAAAAGGGATATGGTGTAGAGTGTGTCTTGGTAGTCTATCGTCAGGGCTTGGATAGTGATATTAATGAAGACTTACAGGTCGATAATTTGGGTGGCGACATATTTCGCTCATACAAAGCACCTTTCAGGGATTTTGGAAATAAGATGTTTCAAGGAAGACGCAATGACGTTTTCTTTAGCGACATCACCTTCTCTAAAATGATCACTAAAAGAGGATTAGAAGTTTTTGTGAATCACATTTATAGAAAAAACTTCTCAGAAGGCTTAACAAATACCGATCATTTGGTGTTATTAGGCATAAGATTGTCGGGATTAACGAAGCCGAATTGGATTTTCTAATTATTTACCAATTTCATGTTTCAATAGCATCACGGTCTATTAAATTTGCGCACGAAAATTTTACGTCCTGAAGACATCCGGTACCATAACATCCACAGAGAGCACATTTATGAGCAAGATCAAGGATATTGCCACCTTGTTCAAGGTGCGACTCACGCTACTTGTAGTAATTTCAGCCGTTTTGGGATTCTTTATGGGGACCAGCAACGCTGAGGGATACAAGATCTGGGTTCTTTGTCTAGGTGGTTTCCTGCTCACTGGAGGAAGCAACGGGTTGAATCAAGTGTGGGAGCGTCAGTGGGACAAGCTTATGGAACGCACCAAAAACCGACCGATTCCTGTGGGTCGGATGACTCCAATTGAAGGCATTGTTGTTTCTTCGATTGCAGGTATTGCGGGTATTATATTGTTGTGGGTTTTCATTAATAAAGCAAGTGGCATTCTTGGCCTTTTTGCTTTTTTCTCGTATGTTTTTCTTTACACTCCATTAAAGCGCATCACCAGTTTGGCGGTATTTGTTGGAGCGTTTCCCGGCGCTATTCCTCCGATGTTGGGATATGTTGCCGCTACCAATGATTTTGGTTTGGAAGCAGGCCTTCTTTTCGCAATGCAGTTTATGTGGCAGTTTCCGCATTTTTGGGCAATTGCATGGGTCGCACATGAAGACTATGAACGAGGCGGCTACAAGCTTTTACCTTTTAATGAGGGACGAACCAAAAAAAGCGCCTTCCAGATTTTTGTCTACTCTCTATTCCTCATACCTGTTAGTTTACTTCCTTGGGCACTGCCCACCAACCAACCAATGGTTGGAGACCTTGCTGCGGTTGTCACTACCGCCGCAGGTGTCATGATGGCTTGGTATGCTTATAAACTTTATCGCACTTGCGATGTTAAAGAAGCACGAAGACTGATGTTCGCATCTTTCTTCTACCTACCCATTGTGCAATTGTTTTATGTAATCGATAAATTCTAACAAATATGGCGGAAAATATTGCCATCGAGGATAAGCCTCGGGTGGACGTTTTCGAGGGGCACACCCCTGAAATCAAGATTCGTACGAAGAAAATGATGATGTGGTTGATCATTTTCGCTGTGGTGATGCTCTTTGCAGGGATTACCAGCGCGATGATCGTACTCTACGGTAAATTAATTTGGGTAAAAATCGTTCCACCGGCTGTGCTATGGGTGAGCAACGCATTTGTTGTAATCTCCAGCGTTACAATGATTCTCGCGGTGCGCGCCCTGAAAGGTGGTGATTCTAAAAAGGCTATGATCTTAACGGGCCTGACATTTATTCTGGGGTTGTGTTTTACGTTTACTCAGAATGCCGCATGGAAGAACCTGGCCGGAAAGGGCATGGGCTATACCATTACAGAAACCCCTGAAGGTCTGAAAGCATACCGTTGGAATGCGCTCGACAGACTCTCAGGCGAATACGGAACTGACTATTATATTCAGTATAAAGGCGATCGTCTCGATAAAGTTGGAAACGAGTATTACATGAGTTCTGATACAGGCCGAATTCAGCCTGTGACGCAAGACGTGGTGAAGACATTCAATGCTGCCGGTGCAATGTTGAGCGTTCTTATTTATATCCACATTATCCACTTATTTTTTGGATTAATCTATCTTGTAGTGAATACGGTCCGTATTTATAAGGGCAGATTGAGTAAAGAAAATTGGATTAGTCTTTATGCAGGTGGAATGTATTGGCACTTTATGGGTATTTTATGGCTATATTTATTCGCCTTTATTTTCTACCTCAGCTAAGTCATAGACTTGATTCACAATGTTTTTGAACTATCAACAACATTGATTTCTAGAGATATTTACCTTGATTGTTAATTTAGACCGTATATTTTTTACAGAATACCTTTATCATTTGGGGATTCTGAAGTAAACTTGCGCTCAAATTTCAAGACCATTATGGCAGGACACGCAAAACCTATCAGCAAAGAAGAACTTTGGGGCGGTGGACAATCTCCCTTTAGCATCACTTATGGTAAAATGATGATGTGGTATTTCCTCGTTTCGGATGCTTTGACATTCGGAGGATTGCTCACAGCATACGGAGTTATTCGTCACGGAAGTACCGAGCCTTGGCCTGTTGGTGAGCAGGTCTTCGAAGCACTTCCAGGATTGCACGGTAGCTATCCTTTGATGTACGTAGCCTTGATGACATTCATCCTTATCATTTCATCTGTAACGATGGTATTGGCTGTAGAAGCTGGTCATAGGAATGATAAGAAGGGCGTTGTGAAGTGGTTGGGATACACCATCATTGGTGGATTTTTCTTCCTAGGCTCTCAGGCTTGGGAATGGTCTCACTTCATTCATGGTTCTGGTGGCGGCTTCCAAATTGAAAAGCCATTAACTGTTACCGCAAAGAATGATGCTGGCGAGACATTCGAAATGAACTTGAATGCTGGTTCTTGGGTACATATGGACACAGACTTCGGTCATGCTTATGAGCATGCACTCGAAGGACATGATGCTCATGCAGGTGCTGGACATGATGATCATGGCCATGCTGAACATGCAGACCATGCGCATGTAGACGCCAGTACAATGGTCCCAGAAAAACTCATCTTAAATAAGTACACCCTTGAGCACAGAGACGGCAAGGACCTTCGTAAGCTTACTGTAGAAGGTGAAGACGTGAAGAAAATCTGGGCGAGCAAAGCTGATAACACTGTTGTTTTCGGAGCTAACCTCAGCAAGAATGAATATGCTGTTCAGCAGCAATATGCTAACTTCTTCTTCTTTGTAACGGGCTTCCACGGCTTCCACGTATTTTCAGGAGTTGTGCTCAACATCGTAGTTTGGCTTATGGCCCTCAGAGGTGTTTTCGAAAGAAGAGGTCACTATGAAATGATCGAAAAGATCGGTCTATACTGGCACTTTGTAGATTTGGTGTGGGTATTCGTATTCACTTTCTTCTACCTCGTTTAATTCAAGAAATACAAACCATCGAAATAATATAAAGAAATGGAAAGAGATGATTTGCATGTAAATGATAGCTACGCTCTCAATGCTACGCATTCTGAAGAAGAAGGAAAGAAGATTCGCAAGAAGCTTTACAATGTGACGATTTTATTGACGCTTCTCACAGTGGTGGAAGTGTTCATGGGAGTGTTCTTCAAAAGAAATGGAACTTTCACTTGGGAAGTAATCAAGCTTGGATTTATCGTCCTCACGTTGGTGAAGGCTGCATATATCGTGTTGGTGTTTATGCACCTTGGTGATGAAAGAAGAAATTTAAAGTATGTGATCCTTTTGCCTTATGCGTTGTTTATCATGTATCTGATATTTATCGGACTCACTGAAGGTTTAGCAACACATGACGCCTACAACACACTCCGCTAAGAAAGAAATGTCTAATAGCAATAAATGGAAAAAGTATATCGGCCTAGTCGGTATACTTTTTTTGTTTCCACTGGTTTGGTTACTATTTTTTGGAGTAGGAGGGAAGCATAATTTTAATACTCTCAAGTATTTTGGTCCGGAGGCTCAGGGAGAGTTAGATACGTCTAATTATACCATCCCGCCGTTTGTATTCCAAAATCAAGATGGGATTGCATTCAGTTCAGATTCACTCAAAGGTAAGGTTTGGCTGGCAGCATTCTATTCGATGAAAGATGAGCACATCAAGGATATTACTGATCGATTGCTTACGCTCAATTTTCGTTATCGAAAGGAACCAGATATTTATATCGTGAGCTTTTCTAATAACTGTGCATACGATCAACCAGCTATTTTAAAGCCGTATATTGAGGCAAATACGCGGTATAATGAGTTTCCAGGAAAATGGCAATTCTTGACGGGAGATCAGGCAGCCATGGAAAGCATCATTCGCAATGGGTTTCTTTTAAACAACCCCAAGCAAGAAGCCATTTTTAGATTGATTGATGACAATGGCCACATCCGTGGACTTTATGGTAATACT
>CANGVZ010000042.1 GCA_947457285.1 Flavobacteriales bacterium
ACCAAAACACTCATCTTCAATAACGGCATCAACACTTCGAAGCAAGTTCAGCAAATGTTCGCTGATGCTGGTTATGAATGCAAACATTTAGATAACACTCACTCCGAGGCTGAACGCAGAGACATCTTAAAGTGGTTTAGAGAAAAGCCGAATGCAGTATTATCATCTGTTTCCATTCTTACAACTGGATTCGATGAACCTACTGTTCAAACAATCATTCTCAACCGCGCGACAAAGAGTTTGACCCTTTATCATCAGATGATTGGTCGCGGTTCGCGTGTTATTCCTGGTAAAACGGACTTTACTGTTATTGATCTGGGCAATAATGCACGTCGATTTGGGCTTTGGGAGCAATACATCAACTGGCAGGATATATTCGCTCATCCTCATGCGTACATCGAGAGTATCACGAGCGATGAAGCGATGGAGCGAGAGATTAAGTACGAGATGCCAGAAGAAGTGCGCGCCCGATTCATGAACTCGCCTGTGATTGATTTTGATATCAAAGAGGAGTACGTCCGTACGATGCGTGCAGGCGGCAAAGCAAAAGATGTACTCACCAAATCCATATACCAACACAAAACAATCATTAAGGAAAATGCCAAAGATTTGGAAGAAGCCTTTGAATTGGTGAAAGTGCTGGAGCCGGATGTTAAAAGTCGTGTAAAACATTACAGTTATTGCATTAGCAAAAGCACTGACAGTTACCTCGAATGGCTGCGCGAAGAATATTTGCGCAAACTGCATTTCGAACTCCGACAGTCATTTGACTAACTCATTAATCCTCATTGCCTTAATTAGCCTTGTGGATTTTTTTTTGACGAATGTTTCAAGTTGTTTTTTACATTCGCCTGCTCGAAAAAGTGTGACCGATAAAAGGATTAATCATGAAACTCAAGACAGACAATATTTTTCAAATAGTAGAATTCAAAACAACACCAGACAAGGTTTACGAAGCACTCATGAACGAGTCAAAACATGCTGAATTCACAGGAATGACCGCTAAGTTGAACCCAGTGGTAGGTGGTGAATTTGAAGTAACCGACGGCGAAAGTTTCGGTTATAATGTCTACTTAGTTCCGAATAAAACCATCGTTCAATCGTGGAGTCACCGTTCTTTTGTGAGTGGCTTTTATTCTACAGTTCACATTGAAATTGAGGAGAAGGAAGGAATAACGATTGTCAACTTTAATCACTTAGGTGTACCCGAGGAGCACAGCGGCTGGCTTACTGAAGGGTGGAAAAGAATCTATTGGGAACCGCTCAAAGAATACCTCGAGAAGTAATTATTCATCACAAATTATCTGCTCTTCTTTTCTTCTGAATAGATTTTTAAATCCGCAGAAGAACTCTTCAAGCGTATCAAACTCTTCTTGATAGAGAATACCCACACCTTGTGTGTAGAGCGATTGCTGCGTGGTGATCATCCTAAAGTCGTTACTTTCATTATAGACCACCAAACGAATCTTGCCCTCGTCGGTTAGTTTATACTCAAGTCGGACGTCACCAATAAGGTTGGATGGATTTTGATTCGTTGTATTTCCTAAAGACACTCCGACGTTGCTAGAGAACAAAAGTCTATCGTTGAATAATTGCGTGCTCAATGCAAGCGCAATTTCCTGATTGCTTATTTCATCACCCGGTCTGTAGTTGAATCCGAGGTTGAAATCATCACTAATTTGGCTCAACCAGTTTGACAATTGTGAGGACAATAATTCTGTTCCATTTTCAGAAAACGCTCTGTTGAATCCACTTCCACTATTCACGGCCAAAGGACTGATAAAGCTTCTTAAAACCAAAAGTGAAAATGCTTGTCTGTTTTTCTCCTGATCGGTGCTCATTACAGCCTGCACCCTACTCTTAGTCACCTCATCCACCGTGGGAAGTTCGATATCAAAAGCGACCCCAGGGTTGAACATTTTTCCTGTGAGATTCATCACCAAGTCGATAGGCACCCTTTGACCTGCCGCATTGATAGCGTCTGGAATAATATCCGAGAGTGATGCGGATACTTTGTAAACAGCTTTTAGATTAAGGTCAGCAGCAAACGGGTCTCCATACCACGAAATGGTGCCACCGGGCCTCACCGAGAATTCTTTATTGAGGAGATTTTTGAGTGTAAATAGGTAGTTTCCTTTGGTGAGCTCTACCGTTCCGAACATAGTAAAGGTTGAGAGATTGTTGATCTCCATGTTGATATGCCCCTTTCCATTTCCGCTCATTATATCTCCTACTGCCTCATCAAAAATGATTTGAAAATCTGCATCCGGTGTGATGTCCAAATCAAACTTCAACTTAATACCAGACAAGTCCAGAGGCTCCTCTTCTGCCACTTCCTTACTGCTGACAAATCGGATAAAGCTACCGATTCCACTTTCCTCAGAAGTGGTCATTGGCATGACGAATTTGGTTCCTGCCTCGGTCTTCAAATTGATATCAAACTCCAGTTGATCGTCATAACCGTATATGCTGACATAGCCCTTAGCATAAGCCTTTCCATAATAGAGAGAATTCAGCTCTTGGTTAGTGTTCATCACCAACATGCGGTCTTCCATATCAACAATAATATCGAAGTTCCATTCGCCAAAAGCATTGTGTAATATCTGTCCTGTTAAAAAGCCTGGATTGCCCTCCTGATCGCGTACGCGGATATGGTCGAAAGTAAACATGTCTGGATAGATACCAATCTGTTCCTCAATTTTGAATTTGGTGTTCAGATAATCCACAAAGATGGAAGCGTTTTGAAGATAAGCTGTGCCGCGCAATTCGGGCGATTCTGGCTTACCAGTAATGGCAATAGTCCCACTGGTTAAGCCTTGAATATCCATAATGCCTTCTCCCAAAAATTCATTGATGAAAGCCAAATCAAAATCTTGAATAGTAGCAACCAAGTCAAGAGGGCTCTCTTTGTCGTTGAGCTTATAGTATCCAGCAAAGGCCAATGGCTTCATTTTATCTTTTTCGATGTCTCCATCAATTCTCAATCGTTTGAGCGCATTGTCATACAGCGACTCAACGCAGATATCTCCCACCGCGTAGTCATTTAATTTGAAGTCAATCAAGGTCAAATCGCTTGTAAAAATTGATGTCTGATAAAGATTCCGAAACGCAGCGTTACCGCTCAAAGTACCGTAGAGTGACGGTTCTCCTCCCGTAAAAGAATTGATGTTTGAAACATCGACGGCAGTTAGGTTCAAAATTAATTCATCACTTGGTTTTTCTGAAATCAATCCATTGATATCTAACTTTTGATTATTATTAAAAATGGAAAGCCCTTTGAACTCGTATTGTGTGCTATCCATGCTGATGCGTGCACCTTGAGTGAAATTCCATTTTTGTTGATCAATGGTTACCGAACTTCGATCGAAAATAAAGTCATAGTTTTCGAATCCTCGTACCTGAAACTTACCGTTCATGTCACCGCTGTGTCTTGAGCTTGAATTACCCCACGCCATAGCAGTATAGATGGTGTCTTTGTCAGTACGTCCGTCTATCGCAAAGTCGGCAAATGACAAGCCTTCTCCAATATACAACCCATCGCTGTTGATGTTAAAATACAAGGATTGATCCGGCCTGCGGGCGTCAATCGTCATCCCGCGAATCTCATTATTCAGATATGAAATCTTGGCACTTGTGGCATTGATTTCAAAAAAGGATTTTGTTTCATCGACCGATATATCAATGAACGTTGCTGGTGCAATCTTTAGTTCTGGAATAAAGACTTCGCTTACCTGATCAAAATTCAATATACGTAAGTTCAGGTCAAACTTTTGTTCCCTGTGGGTGCGGATGGGAGGTTTGAAATTGGGAATAATTTCACTTAAAATATCTTCAAAAGAAGGCCCTAATTCTTCGATGTCGAAATCACCCGTCAACACGGCCACTGCTATATCACTATCCAGAACAAATTTCACTTCACTGCCTCGTTCGGCACGAATATTAAATCGGTCGATGTGGTAGTCTTTTGACTTCGCGCAGTATGTAATATCGCGTGCCCCGATGGTACCTTCAAAATTGGCAAAATCCAATCCTTCACTTCTTACATCTATTTCTCCGCTGATTGAAGAGTAATTATATTGGGTTAAAATATTTACTGCTTTTAAGTCGACATGATGAATGTCTGCAGCAAAATCTAAAATCGCAGTCTTATTTCTAAAGTCTACTTGTCCGATAAAATCTACCTCCGCATTGGGATCGCGGATAAAGACTTCTCCGTCAAAATACCTTTCCTTGAAGGTGCCGTCAGTGGTTATATTGGTGAAATTGTATCCATTTGCAAAAATGCTATTGACTTCTCCCACAAAACTGAGGTCTAGCTTGTCTACTGATAATCCCGAGCCATCGACGGACACGTCGCATGTGAGTGGACCCAAATTTTTATCATTGTAAAATTTGCCGAGATCAAATTGATTTGTCTGAACACTCCCTTTATACACGTAATCCTTGATGCGCTCATCTTCCCTGAAAGAGATATCACCAGAGACGGAACCTATGGCCGAATTCAAGCTTCCAAAAGCAACAAAGTCATTAATAAATCCAGTGAAATTGCCGGCGAATCGCATTTGCCCGAGAACGTCAAAGTTGGAAGGAGTCTTTAAATAAACTTTTTCTTTGAATGGAGGAATCTGAATGCGTTCTAAATCTTTCTTGTTTGAAGTAATTTCTTTTACATCCAAATTGATGTAAGTCTGTTCGATGTCTGGCAGACCATCCATGCTGAAATTTCCTTTGAAGTAAGAAGACTCTCCAAAATCAATCTGAATATTTTTGCCTTTGAGCTGATCTACTGTTCCTTTTACATTTCCAGAAATGGTAATGGTCTTGTCGAGCCCCTCCAGATCGCTCACGAAATACGCTAAATCACCTATTTGCAATTCGGTATTTTCAAACGCATGATCCATTTTTACGCGGGTCTCGAAATAATCCAAATCCTCAATATCATTCAGTTTAAAAACCAAATCTCCTTTGAGATTTGAGGAGTTAAATGCTATATCAGAATCCTCCATCACCACTTTACCTTCTCCAATTTGGAGTTCGCTCACAAACTTCTTGACCTCAAGCCCAGAGACATCTGAGCCAGAAATATCCTGAATGGATGCGCTGATTCCCTTTTCATCAGATACAAAATCATGAATATCCAAATTCATTCGACTGACCAGCATGTGATTCCAGTCTAAACCAAACACGCCGCGCGGCGTGCGGTGTTCGTTGTCGTAAATAAATCGTGCGTTGGAAATTTTTAGTTCGCTAATCTTAACAATCGTCGCTGCGCTGGTGTCTGTGGGGCTGCCGAACTTATCGATGTAATCAACTATAAAACCATAGTTGAATGTACTATCCGATGCGTATTTGCGCATTTTAAACGTTGGACTATCCAATTCAGCAGAACCTATACTAAAAACTCCTGATTGCCGATCAAGTTGATACGTTCTAACTCTTAGTTCGGGAATAAAGGCTAGCGTGTCTTGGTGATGATCTTCAATGTAAAGGTCTTTGATCAGAAGGCGAGCCCAGAGATCCACTTCTACTCTACCCACTGTCACCTTTGTTCCCAGCTCACTGCTGAGATATGCCGCCACGCGTTGCGTCAACCATGTCTGAAAGCCTGGCTGCTGGATAGCGAAATAACCGATAAGTCCCAACAGCAGCAACGCGATGACGACATTTCGAATTATTTTCAGTATCCTTCTAAACATGCGATTATAACCGAGCAAGATAATAGTTTTTGAAGGCACAAATTGTGCCTCATTGATCAGTTATTAGCAATGCGATAATCTTCGATTACCTTGTCTACACGCAGCTTTAAATCATTGTAATGTGTATATCCACGAGCGACCATGTACAATTTTCGCTCATCTGTCTGCACCAATACGCAGGGAAAACCAGTGATGCCCAGCTGCTTTACCATGGCAAACTCGGCATGCGCCAAATCGCGAATGTCCTCCGTATGAAGGGACTCAACAAAAGAAATTGGATCGAGCTGAAACTCTTGGGCTAACTCCAAATAGACAGCATCATGAGACAGATCCTTACCGTCGACCATCATTTTGTTTTGAAGTGCCGCTGCAAATTCGAAAGCCTTATCGGGTTGGAGTTGCTTGAAAGCGGTGAGCGCAAGACCTGGCATTTCGGAAGAAAGTTCCAGTTCACTTTCGTGAGGATTGAAAATGTGATGCAGATAGCCCTCTCCAAATTTACATCCTGTCATTTCCTCCACTCTTTGATATGCGCTGGCAATATAACAAGCCATTACACCAATGTGCTGCTTGTTTTCGACTGGTACCATGTTGCCGCTCAGAACCTCAAAGGTAAATGATGAGGAATATGCGTCATACAGGCGCATCATATTTTGCTTAAAACCGAAACACCAGCCACACAAGGCATCATAAACGTATATTATTCGGGGAAAAGAATTCATCTCTTGGGTCATAAAGGGGCAAAGATACCACAAGCAATACCCATTAGATGGGCAAACTTGCCTAAATTTGAACCCAAAATGAGGAAAAAAAAGTGCAATTTTGATCTAAATCAAGATACTTTTTAAGCCCGAAAACGGAAATGTATGACCACAAAAAAGACAAAAAACATCCGACTTATTGAAGTGCCCAGTGAAGTTGGTGCTGGAACGAGAGGTGCAAGTTTGGGTGTAGAGGCCATCAAAATTGCGGCACTGGATTTCCGCTCACAGTTTTTCAGAAAATACAAGAGCATTGTTATTCCCAACGATAACCAAGCGTTGTACAATAACCCCGGTAGTCGTTACGCAAAACACATTCGCAGCGTATTAAAAATGTATGAACGCATCGGCGCAGCAGTGCGCGATACCCTCCGCGACGCTCGCTTCCCGTTGATTTTATCTGGCGACCATAGCAATGCTGGTGGTACTATTGCTGGTATTAAAATGGCTTATCCAGAATCCAGATTGGGGGTGATTTGGATCGACGCACATGCTGATTTGCACTCGCCTTATACCAGCCCCAGCGGAAACATACACGGTATGCCTCTTTCTACAGCTCTCAATGAAGATAATATCGAAGAAAAAGTAAACGACCTCGATTATGAAACGATAGAGCTTTGGGAAATGCTCAAGACCATTGGTGATAGCGCGCCCAAAATCGAATATCGAGATCTTATTTATGTGACCTTGCGGGACTTCGAAGACCAAGAAGCGGCGCTTATAAAAAAGAATAAGGTAAAAGTGGTGACTACCAACGAACTCCGTAAAACAGGTGTTACCAAACTCTCCCGCGAACTGCTCAAGTACCTCTCGGCTTGCGATAAAATTTATATCAGTTTTGACGTGGATTCTATGGATCCATCGATCTCAAGAGGCACAGGTACACCCGTAAAAGGGGGTATCAACGAACGCGAGGCGGCGGATTTGATTTTGGAATTGCTCCAAAATGAAAAAATCTGCTGTTTGGAATTTACAGAAGTCAATCCAACCCTGGATAGTGAAAATGTAATGGCAGAGACTGTTTTCGAAATTTTGCAGAAAGTGGCGCGACAAGTAGAAATGAACTAATCAATTTTAGAAATAATGAAAAAGCCCGTTCGAATGAACGGGCTTTTTTCATCAAAAAAAATCTACTTACTCAACCACATATATATTCGAATCCCCAGTCGGAAGCCAACTGATAAGATCGACATTCTCGTTTAATTTCACCTTTGTTCCTTTCGGTAAGTACAGTCTCACTTCTACTTCCTGTGCCCTGAACGCATCAGAAGATGGAGTAGTGAAATAAGGCTCCAGTGTCAGTACTTTACCCGTCCACTCATATTCATAATCAATACGCGATGCACGTTCACCCGCTTCAATGAGTGACGAACCACTTGCATGACGTTCCAACTCAAGTCGGGCTTGTTCGCCATCCTCGGTTTCATAAATATTGAATCGCACGTTGGCGCCATAGATGATGCGATCGCTTTCCATCTTTACCAAATCCATCAAATCGTGATTCACATTTTGTGAGCGACCGGTGAAAATCGTGTCCGGTAACACATTCACTTCAAGGGTATCAGTTGGTAGTACATTAATGGCAATGGTATTAGTGACCTCTCCTTGTCTTCTAAACTGTCTTCCAATGTTTCCACCACCCCAAATGGCCATGATGATCCCCACAAAGAATAAGATGGTAAGAGAAAGTCCGAGACCTTTGACGCGTCTGCTATTATCAACAAGCAAGCGAATTCCTGCGTACAAAATTGCGAGAAGTGGTGATAGTAAGGCCAATCCGACTCCTACAATGACCATCCATAACATGCCGTCCTCAAGTTTTAAAAGTTGACTCGCAAAATCGAGATTACCATTGGCACCGAATAATTCGAGGTTGGCAACAAAAGCTCCGGTCATCAGTCCTATCAAACAAGATATTGAAAACAGAATAAAAGCGATACCAATAATTTTTCTCAACACTATTGATAGACCGTTGCTCGCGCGACGCATGTTGGCGGAATTCGCCTTTGAATTTACTTTTTCGCCCCACTTATTCACGCGTTCGGATGCTGCTTTTGCTTCCTGGCTTACAAATTTGCTTATGTTGTCGACGGTGACGGGCTCGCCTCTCATCTTCAACTTTTCAGCTGTGGTTTTTGCAGAAGGAATCACAGCCCATAGAATCAAGTAGGCCAATACCCCAGGCCCAACGAAAATCAAACCCACGAAAATGGCTCTGAGTATGATGGGGTCCCAACCCAGTAAATAGCTCAAACCGCTGGCCACCCCACCAATCATGGCATCATCTTCATCGCGATACACACGGCGACGATCGTGCTGAGTATTGGTGGAGTATGTCTTACCATTATCGGAACTTTCCGTAGCATAATCTTCGGGCTGTCCCATCACTGCAATTACTTCTTCAACATCTTTCAAGACCACTACATTCTTGTTTTCATTCATTTTCTGTGAAAACAATTCTGCGATACGACCTTCTATATCTGCCATGATTTCTGACTCAGAAGCGTCGCCAGCAAAGTTGATCTTGATTCTATCAAGGTAAGATTTTAATACTTGAAATGCATATTCTTCTATGTTGAAGACTGCACCGCCTATATTTATGGAAATGGTTTTATTCATGGAATTAAGATTTAGTAGTTTGTGAAACAGCATGCGCTAATTCGTCCCAAGTTTTGCGGAGCTCCACTAGAAATGTGGCTCCTGTTTCGGTCAGTTTATAATACTTCCTTGGAGGCCCTTGGGTACTTTCCTCCCAGCGATAAGTGAGCAGCCCATCATTCTTGAGGCGTGTCAACAGCGGATACAACGTGCCCTCGACTACAATAAGCCTTGCTTTTTTGAGCTCAGCCATAATATCGGAAGGGTATGCTTCCCCGCGTTGAAGCACCGAAAGAATACAGAACTCCAGCACTCCTTTGCGCATTTGCGCTTTTGCATTTTCTATATCCATAGTATCGGGTTTAATAAGGTTAAAGGCTTAACCTTGTTAATTACGTTGCAAAGATATATCTTTTATTAGGTACTATACAATACAAAGTACTGAAATTTTTGTTAAAATTGAAAATAATGGCTTCTACCCTATTTTCGCGACCATGTCGAAACACGAAGCGTATATGAGCCGATGCCTTGCCCTTGCGGCAATGGGCACCCCTACGGCAAGCCCAAACCCTCTTGTGGGTTGCGTCATTGTGGATCAAAATGAAAGCATCATTGGAGAAGGGTTTCATCATACCGCAGGAATGCCCCATGCAGAAGTGAACTCCATAACTGCAGTATCAAACAAATCTGCTCTGGCCAATGCGACACTCTATGTAAACCTCGAACCTTGCAGCCACTTTGGCAAAACACCACCGTGCGCCGATCTTATCATCGCATCAAAAATCCCAAGGATAGTTGTATGTAATGTTGATCCATATGAAGCTGTGGCTGGAAAGGGCATTCAAAAACTTCGTGACGCTGGAGTTGAAGTTACCGTCGGCATCTTAGAAGAAGAAGGAAAACGACTCAATCGACGATTCTTTCATAGTGTCATCCATAAAAAGCCATACGTGACGCTTAAGTGGGCGCGTAGCAAAGATGGCTTTATGGATATTCAAAGACTCAACAACGAAAAGGGTTCGTTTGCCATTTCAGGTCCCAGCGCACGCCGCCTTGTGCACCAATGGCGTACGGAAGAAGACGCCATCCTCGTCGGTCATAACACCGTTATCATTGATGACCCCGAACTCACTGCGCGTTTTTATGCAGGTAAAAATCCTGTTCGTGTTATCATTGATCCTAAAGGAGAACTTGATACATCTTACAAGATTTTTAGAAACGATGCTCAAGTAATTGTCATCAGCGATATCAAGAATGAAGCGGCCGCTAAAGCGAATCCACATAGAGTATTTCTCGATTTGACGCGTGACTCTGTTGGCGAGATACTCGACTATTTACATCAACAAAACATTCGTTCACTGCTGGTAGAAGGTGGACGTTTTACATTGCAACAATTCATCATCAGCGAATACTGGAATGAAGTGCGCATATTCACCGCATCCAAACATTTACTTTCTGGTATGCCCTCTCCCGACTTAGGCATCGCACCTTCCTCTACCACCACTATCAACGAAGACATACTCGATATCTACTACAATACGTTATGATTTTTCTACTCTTCAGCATCTTAACCAATGCTGCTATCTACTTA
>CANGVZ010000043.1 GCA_947457285.1 Flavobacteriales bacterium
AATGTTGCCTTGGCGTTAGAGGAAAATATGCCAATAACTGCTTATTACATTTCCGCGCTTAACAGCTCCGATTTTGCTTATGAAACTTTAAAATTGGATTATCGTGGAAAGGTGGAGTATATCACCAAGCCCATTTTAGTAATAACCGCGAAATATGATTTTCCAGTACCTCCAGATCAAGGATTGGAGTTGTATAATACAGTCCAGTCAACGCAGAAGCATTATTTGGAACTACAAAGATCCACGCATAATATGGAAGAAAGAGACACACATACAAATGCTTTACGGGACTTTGTTAGCCAGTATAGGTAGAGCTGAATGAATAGTATTTGTGATAGGATAAATTCTATTGCTCCCAATGTTGGGGCATTCTTAGGTTTTTTTGACGAGCGCTTAATCCCAATAAGAAGAAATACTCGGTGATTTGACCTGGGACAAATAGTTATTGTAGTCAGGCACAAACTAATAATACACCGCAATTTGGTTCGACACCAAACACAATACATATCTCCTCTCAATTAAAGCCGACGTACGAAGGAAGGAAAAACTGGAGGTGGATTCGATGATGGAAGTGGTGGTGTGGATATAAAAAGTTTTCTAGGCTAGGTTTCAGGCGAAATTTCGTATTATACCCAAAAGGGGTGATTTAGTTCATTTTGATAAATAATGTACCTGTTAGGGTTTTTTAATAATAAAATTCTATATTTGTACCCTTAAAGGTATAGTTTAATGAATGGAATTTCAGCTTTTATACGGTTTCAAAGAAAAAAGCAGGGCCTTACTCAAGAGGAACTTGCCACAAAAGCTGGTGTGGGCATTCGCTTCATTAGGGAGCTTGAACAAGGAAAGCCAAGCTTGCAATTGGATAAAGTAGAACAGGTCCTTGATTTATTCGGATTTCGACTGACTCCAAGCAAACAAAGAATTGATCCATACGATGTATTTTGGAATTATCTTAATCAAGGTGTAAAAATTACATTGGTCAATCGGTTGACTAAATATGGAATTATCATTCAAGAAGTAATCGATAAAAAGGAAAACAAAATTGTTGCCTGGAAATTTTTACCAAATAGTAATGTGATATTGTACCAAAAAAAACGTGACGAAAACCTGATAGAAATAATTGCTCACTCTGATATTTCTGCAATCGATAATCAATAGACAGTACAATTATGAAGAAAGGATGGGTTTATAAAAAAGACAAATTGGTCGGCGTGATTTGGGAGGATGAAGAGGGCTATTCTTTTCTATATGACTCAGCATACTTGTCAAATCCAATCTACAATGAGGTGAGTAAAACATTGCCTTTACGTAAAGAGGTTTTTACGTCAACTGAGATGTTGCCGTTCTTTGACGGGCTAATCCCAGAGGGCTGGTTATTGCAAATAGCCGTCGAGAATTGGAAGCTTGATCCAAGAAACAGAATGGAGCTTCTGCTTGCTTTATGCAAAGATTGTATCGGAGATATTGCCATTTTTCAAAATCCAAAGTAATGAAGTGTTTAGTTTGCTATAAAAAGCTCGCATCAGAGGAAACGGACTATCACGTAAAATGCCTGTCTAAAGTTTTGGGTTTAGAAAAAATGCCGCAATTGGATATCGATGAACAAAAATTAAGTGATTACGCTAGGAAGATGATTGGTGCAAACAAAGCCATAACTGGTGTGCAGCCAAAGCTGAGTTTGTGGTTAGAGCAATCAAAAAGAAGTTTACGATTTACTATTGTAGACGACAAGAGTAATTTCATCATCAAACCCCAAAGTGAAACCTATCTTTCCTTACCTGAGGATGAAGACTTGTGTATGCATTTGGCGCATGAACTTGGGATTGAAGTAGCAGTGCATAGTTTGATAAGATTAAGGAGCGGAAAACTTGCGTACATTACAAAGCGATTCGACAGAGATAAAACAGAGAAAATTTCTTGCGAAGATCTTTGTCAACTCTCAGAATCACTCACAGAGCATAAATACAGAGGGAGCTATGAAAAAGTGGGTAAAATAATCAGACAGTATTCAACCCAAGAGGGATTAGATGCTTTGCACTTTTTTCAAATGGTTTTATTTAGTTTCATTTCTGGTAATGCTGATATGCATCTAAAGAACTTTTCTATGGTAGAGAAGATGGATGGTGGATTTTGTCTTAGTCCAGCTTACGATTTAGTAAGTACGCGCCTTGTGATTATAGGAGAAACGGAGCAGATGAGTTTGAATTTAAACGGAAAAAAGAATAGAATTTCTCGAAAGGACTTTGATGCCTTTGGATCGAATTTACAATTGACAGAAAAGCAAATTCAAAACTGCTATGCCTCATTCATTGAAAGAATAGATAAACTAATTTGGTGGATCGATCATTCATTTCTTCCAACCAAGCACAAAAAAGACTTCAAGAAATTGATTAAAGAAAGGTTAGAGCTTTTTAGGGATCGAAACTAAAATCCCCACCCCACCTCTCACTGTGTAATCAACTGACCCTCTCTATTAATAAAAGTCTTCTTCCCATTTAATGTCACCTCTGCGAGGTTGCGATCAAACTCACCGAAATAGCCGATGGCATCGTAAATTGGTGGTACTATTTCTTGACCTTCATCATCGATAAATCCGAACTTTCCATTCAACTCAACCAATGCCCAATCGCATTTATACTCGTTGAAATATCCAATTTTATCGTATTGTGGTTTAACTACGCATTGGCCTTCATCATCGATAAATCCAAGTTTATTATCAAGTTCTACAAGCGCCCATTTCTTCTGAATCTCACCGAAATAGCCGATCTTATCAAACTCGGGTTTAACAATCACCTGCCCTTCTTTGTTGATGAAGCCCAACTTGCCTTCATCTTCTACAAGCGCCCATTCGTCTTGGTATTCTCCGAAATAACCAATCTTGTCAAAAACAGTTTGTGTGAAGGATGCCTTTGCTGCAAGCGCAAACATTGCGATGAGGAGTAATTGTTTCATTGAATTTAAGATTTAATGAAACAAATATAATTAAAAGTCACGAAAATTCGAAATTCGGAATTCAGAATTCAGAATTGCGAATTTACTCCTTCACCATCCCACGACTTGTACTAACTCCATTCTCTCCCTGCAATACCACTTGATACAAACCTTGCGGTAAGGCGTCGATGCTGATGCGTTGTTGAAGGTTGTTGAGCGTTCCTGTTTGCACTAAGGCTCCCGTGGAGCTGATGATGTGATAGCGTGTCGCACTATTGTCTTCTCGTGCTATAGTGATTTCGTTGTTCGCTGGATTGGGATAAAGTGTCCAATTCAAATCAGATTTTATTTCACTTAATCCCACACCTCCATTATTTGCCCAAACGCCGCCGCCGTTGGTGCTCACAACAAAATTGTCAAGACCACTTCCATTGAACATTGTGATATCATGCGGCAAGACTCCTAATTCTGGCGCTGCCGTCCAATCACCATTTTGATTTAAAGTATAAATGTAACGCGGATTAACAACAGTGTCATCAAGCGGTACGTTTTGACAAACTATGGTATTGCCAACGTTTGTCATCGCTACTGGATTTATCTTGCCATCAGCGTGTGTTGGGAATGCACCATTCACTTGCGTCCATGTAAGTCCTCCATCGGTGCTTTCGTGAATGCGCTTGCCCGACCAATGATTTTCAATAGCTACAATGCGATTGTCCCAACCACTGAAATTGGTCAGATTAAATCCGGGTTGAATGAATGTCCATGTTTGTCCATTGTCATTGGAAATCGCATGTCCTGAGTTGGTAGAAAGAATGAGTCTAGATCCCACGCGGTGTAATACGTTCACAGCGTACGATGAAGGCAATGTACTTCCGGGTGCTGCACTGATGGTGGCTTGTTGCCAGGTCGCTCCATCATCATTACTGTAGTAATATGAAATCACAAACCATTGACTTGCGATAACGATTTGTGGATTGAAGCTGTAGAAAATCGCTGGACTAGTACCGTTGAAGGGAGTGTTATCTAGCACATTCCAAGTGGCACCTCCATCGGATGTATAGATCACTCCGGGAGCGTTGTTTACGATAGAGTGAGATAGATAAAGTGTGTTGCCATCGATGGTTGCATAGGTTAAACTGCCCCACGCTGCTGCGCTTGAAGGTAACGCAACGCTGCTCCATGACTGTCCGTTATTGGATGATACAGAAATGTTGTTTCCCGATGCGGCGTAGATATAATCTTGTCCTTGAAGCACCCAACCTACGTTGCCTCCAATAATGGGCGGCGCAAAGGTAGTTCCACTGCTGATGTCATAACAACGAGGACCTGCATTGGTAGCGATCCACAGTTTGTCGCCCACAATATCGAAGGTTGCGCCGTAGCCTGGTTGTTGCACAGCGAGATATTGTTCCCAAGTTGTACCGTCATCTAAACTTCTAAAGAGCCCATTATAGCAATAAGCATAGAATACTCCGTCAATGTATTCCATATCGCTGATAATGGAAAGTGGCGCTGATACACCTACCCAAGTATTGCCATTGTCTGTTGTGTATTTTAATGCTTGATTTCCCGCAGAAGAGGTGCCAGCATAAGTGCGGTCTCCTATTTGAACAAAATCTCTCGCACTAATTCCAAATCCAATGTGCGGATCGGTTGCGCACTCTGTCCATGTAGCACCATTGTCGTCTGAGTAACCTGTGTAGTTATATGCGCCTACCCACAATCTTCCATTTACATTCGCGAGTCCTTCACCGCTTCCTGGGGTTAGTGTAGCGTAAGATTGCCATGTGAGCCCAAGATCGTTAGAGTAGCGATATAGATTGGTTCCCCAAATGATGAAGGTATCATCTTTTACAATTCCTCCAGTCACAACTGCTGCAGGAAATCCTGAGATGTCTGGCGTTCCTGTCCATGATGATGTCCACGTATTGCCCATGTCTGTAGAGCGATAAATACGATCAGCTTGGTTGGTAGCACAAACGAAGACATCACCAATACGCAAAACAAGTCTGGGGTCAATACCGGTGTTCGTATCATTGAAACTTTCGTCAATGTCAACTTCAGTAAATGAGTCCCCGGCGTCGGTCGATTTATAAAATCTAGAATTTTGAGCAACAAAAACAATATCCTCATCTGCATATACGCAATAGGAAATGCCCATTGCCAGTGGTCCGTTCGTTTGTGTGAGTTGCGCGCTTAGTGTCTGACAGAGCACGATGGCGATAAGTGAGGTTAATACTCTTTTCATGACTTTGATTTTTTACAAAAGTCATTTTTGAGGTAATTCATTTCATACGGTATTTACCGTAAATGTTGTATTATAAGCTTTTTTCATAACTTAATACGCGTTCGTCATGCTCTATCGTCATTTATCATAATTCTTTCTTTTTCAGTGTCAAAGGGATTTAGATTTGTGAAAAATTACAACATGTCGAGATATTGGATTTTTCAAATCATTGGTTGGGTAGGTTTACTTCTCGTTGAAATGTTCAACTACGGTGTTAATGTGCGATGGAATTATGATTGGAAATTCGTAGGATACTTTTTGGCTTATCCATTTTTCGGTCTTTTATCGAGCCATGCACTCAGACTTATTTTGAAACGAAACAATGTCTTCTTAAATACGCAAAGTAAAATCGTTGTCATTGGTGTTCTATCTTTTCTTGCTTGGACGTTGGCAATGGCCGTTCTTGTTCAGCTACCTGAATTCTTTCTTGATAGAGAGGTATTCTATAAAACGAATACACCTTTGAATTTTGCATTGAATGTGGTCAATCTATCACGCTATACCATTGTTTGGGTGACGATATATTTCTTCTATCAATTGCTTGCTCGAGCATCCAAATTGGAAATCGAAAAAGTAGAATTGGATAATGATAAAAAAGATACAGAATTAAAATTGCTTCGCACACAATTGAATCCACACTTTCTTTTCAATGCGTTGAATAGTATTAAGGCTCTGGTTTTGGTGGACCCAAGAGCGGCGAGAGAAGGCATCGTCAAGCTGAGTGAAATCCTCCGCTTTTCGTTGTCTTCCTCTTCCCGTGATGCAGTGTCTATTGCAGAAGAGATTGAGATGGTGCAACAATATTTACAGGTTGAGAAACTACGTTTCGGCAGTCGTTTATCATACTACATTTCTAAGGAAGCAGAAAGTGATGATGTCAAAATCCCTGTAGGGATTATTCTTACTCTCGTAGAAAATGGCATAAAACACGGTGTTTCAAAACGCAATGGTGATAGCGAAATTCATCTTATTGTAAAATGTACAAAAAGTCTTCTCGTGGTTGAGGTTAAAAACTCTGGAGCTATCCAACGCGACGAATCAGGTCTGGGAATCGGATTGCAATTTGTGAAAAAGAGGCTTAAAGCTTTTTACAATCAAGTGGAAATTGATTTAAAGGAAGTAGGTGAAATGGTAACCGTAAATGTAATGGCGAAAATATGAGTACGATTCGAGTTTTTTTAGTAGACGACGAGCCGCTGGCCACTCAGGAAATGAAGTGTATGCTCCGCGATTTCTCTGACTTGGATATCGTCGGACAAGCGAGCACTGCAATTGAAGCAATTCGACAAATAAATGCATTAAAGCCAGATTTGATTTTTTTAGACATCAATATTCCTGAAAAAACAGGATTTGATATCGTAAACGAGTTAACCTATTTTCCACAAATCATATTTGTTACTGCTTACGACGAGTATGCACTTAAAGCCTTTGAAATAAATGCGATTGATTATCTTATGAAACCGGTTGGTCACGAGCGACTCGTCAAGGCATTGTCAAAGGTAAAAGCTTATGGTCAAACGTCTGTTTCTAGAATTTTCGTAAAGGAAGAACACGAAATGAAATTCATAGAAACGGCTTCCATATCTTGGATTGAGAGTATCGGAAATTACATCCGCATTCATCATGATAAAGGAAGCAATATGCTCTACAAATCTCTTACTGCAATTGAGGAGCAACTAAGTCAGGAGAATTTCTTTAGAGCAAGTAGAAAGGAACTATTTAATCTTAACAAAATGGTTTCCGCTCAAAAAAATGATTTCAGTTGGTCTGTAAAGCTCCTAGATGGTAAGGAAATTCAATTGAGTCAGAGACAGAGTTCAAAATTTATTTCATTGAATAAAAGGGTTGAGTTATGAGGTCTTTATTGGTTTTGGTTTTGGCGTTTTTTATTAGTTTTTTGTCGGTTGCACAGTTTCAGAACAACAATTGGAGATTTGGCAACGGAGGGGGGCTTAATTTCGACAGCTTTGGAAACGTCTCTGTATCTTCTGGACTTACAGCCACACAAGAGGGAAGTTGCGCCATTTCAAACCGCACGACGGGTGCATTGCTGTTTTACACAGATGGCATTAATGTATATAATGCAAATAATGAAGTGATGCAAAACGGTACGGGGCTCTTAGGTGGCACACCAGAACTCACTTCAAGCACTTCCGCGGCTGCAATCGTCCGCGATCCAAACAGTGAAACAATGTACTATCTTTTTACTCTGGATGAGCAAAGTAGCACGAACGGCCTGCGATACTCTATCGTGGATATGACACTCGATGGTGGGCTTGGTGCAATACCAACTAATTTAAAAAATATTCCTGTGTATAATACGACTTCAGAAAAACTTCAAATTGTTCCGAACGCGGCCCAAGATGGTTATTGGATTATTACACATGACAATCAAGAAGCATTGGTTGCAATAGAATTGACTGGCACTGGTTTGTCTACGTCCCCTGTGATTAGCAATGTCACAAGCCCACAGTTCAATGGCGCGGGGCATATTAAAATGAATCGGACGTTTGACCGGTTAGCAATTGGGAGTTTGTTTGACTCGAATATTAGCTTGATAGAATTTGATAATGCAACAGGTGTCTTTTCTAATCCGATTTCTTGGTCATATAATTTCGGTACAACCCTTCAATATGGCGTTGAATTTTCGCCAAATGGTCAGGTACTCTATGTTTCGAATTTAGAGAAAATTGTTCAATATGATTTGAGTTCCAACAATGCAGATGCAATAGAAGCGTCAGGTTATGAGGTGTTTGTTACAAACTTCCTACAAGGGACACCTGCTACTATGCAGATAGCAAGTAATAATAAGATTTATGTAAATAATGGAGCTTCGATTGGAGTTATCAATTGTCCAAACTTCCTTGGTGCAGCATGCAACTGGCAATTAAGTGCAGTGCCTGGTGCGGCCTTTGGTGGTTATGGCCTTCATATTTGGTCCTACGATATTGCAGAGGTGCCAGTGGATCCGAATCTATCACTTAATGCATCTGATAATTGTGCTGAAACTGAGATTACCTTCGATTTTAATATCCCTTTCGATTTTGATGAATTGAATGTAAATTGGGGAGACGGAAACACAGATACATTCACTACCAACACTGCCAGCTATTCTTTTCTTGAAGAAGGCGATTATTTCATTGCGGTCGAGATCGTGAGCGGTTGCGAAGTATTTCAGTTCGATACAACATTTGTAGTAGAGCAATGCTCAATAGATCTCCCTCCATACCAAATAACGGGGGATCTTTGTGATATCACAAGTCCAATCGGAATACAAATACCAATAACGACTACGTTTAATCAGGTGGTCGTAGACTTTGGTGATGACGGAGGTCTTAACAATGAGCAGGTTTTTTCAAATGTTTCAAATGCAATTTTGGAAAACTATATATACAGCAACCCTGGTAATTACGAAGTTTGTGTGAGGTATGTTATCAATGGTTTGCTCGACACTACCATTTGTCAGAACGTGGAGGTAGGTTTGTGTTGTGATTTTCAAATTGTAGCTGAAAATCTTTGTACCGAGACACCAACTGTTTTCTCCTTGTTTGGAACTAATGAGATTAGTTCTGTTGCTTGGACTATAACTGCTGGTTCTGGACAGATTTTAGAATTTGAAGGTCTGCAAGGCTCTGCTAATTTGCAGGAGGAGGGCAACTATTTGGTTTCAGCGGTAGTCAATGGAGAGTGCGGAGATACACTCCTCTCAAGGACGGTTACCGTTATTAGTTGCGAAAAGATATTTTGCGAACCTTTTATTCCTAATGTCTTCACGCCCAACGATGATGGAATAAATGAGTTTTTTACACCGGTATTCCCTTGCGAGGATGTCGATTTTAATTTGAAAATTACCAACCGATGGGGCGAGGTGATTTATGATAGCGGAGGGACGAATAGAGGTTGGAATGGAGGTATAAATGGATATTTTGTTCCCGATGGGGTATATATATATGAAGTAGCTTATCAGCGTTCGCAAGTCAACAGAGTGGTAGTGAGTGGAAGCTTGACAATATTAAGATAATGGTAAACTGAGGGTTTCTTTCATTTTTTTTGTATTACTTTTATTAAATCAACAACCAACTCTTTAGCATGAAGAAATTGCTTACACTCCTCCTTCTTCTCGGGCCTTTTTTTTCCTCATTACTATTCGCTCAGGGAGAAGGCAACAATTGGTATTTCGGTCAGTTTGCCGCAATCACCTTTGAAACGAGTCCTCCAACTGTGTTGAATAATAGTGCAATGTTTTCTTTTGAGGGTTGTGCCACTATCAGTGATTCTGACGGGAATCTTCTTTTTTATACAGACGGGCTGACAGTGTTTAATTCAGTTCACGAAATCATGGAAAATGGTGAGGGATTGCAAGGGGGGAGTTCTTCCACTCAATCCGCTATCATCGTGCCTATGCCGGGTAGCGAAACTATTTATTATGTTTTCACAGTTTTAGAATTCGGATTGAATGGAATGTCATATTCAGTGGTTGATATGACATTGGATGGCGGCCTCGGTGCGGTTACAGCTGAAAAGAATATTCTCCTCAACTCAGACAGTTCGGAAAGAATCACCGCCGTGCGTCATGATAATGGTCAAGATTTATGGATTATTAATGCAAGTTTTACAACCAATAAATTCTATTCATTTTTATTGGATGACACCGGGATTAATACCACAGCGGTTGAAAGCACAGCAGGTATAGAGCCAAACGACTTTGGTATCGGGTATTTAAAATCTTCTTTCGATGGCGAAATGCTTGTTTGCTGTCATGCCCTTGGATTGGGTGATAATTTGGATATCTTGAGTTTTAACGGACAAACAGGTGTGGTGTCAGAATTGATGACTTTGTCTTGTGATCCCATGACACCCTACGGTGTGGAGTTCAGTCCTGATCAATCGAAGTTGTACGTAGGAGGAATAGATGAAGGTCAAATATCTGGAGCATTAATTCAATTTGATTTGACCGACTTCAATGAAACAAGCGTTCAGAATTCAAAGGTGACTCTCTTCGAAACAGAAGAAGGCTTATTCGTTGGAGCTGTGCAGCGCGGGCCGGATGACTTGCTCTATGTAGCCAATACCAATAGTTTTTTAGGAGCTATTCAAAATCCCAATGCGGTAGGTCTTGCGTGTGATTTTGATCCAGAGTACCTAGAACTCACCCCGGGTACCTGTTCTTTCGGACTTCCTAACTTTCTTCCGAGTTTTTTCATCGATGCCTCTTTGAGTGCTTCACAATTTTGCT
>CANGVZ010000044.1 GCA_947457285.1 Flavobacteriales bacterium
AGCTATTAATGCTTATTTTGTTTTAAAATGCATTGGTAATGTTAGTTGAAAGAAAAAAGAACAATCAAGTCGTGATTACTATATCATCCGCGATTGATAGTTTTGGCCTTCAACGACTAATTGATTATGCACGATATCTCGACCTCACTTTAGAAACGAAAGCCAGTCAAACGAAAGTAGACGAACTTTAGAGAGAATTCAATAAAACTTGGTGGTCAAAGAACAGAAAGAAATTTGTGTCTTGAAAGTAATCGTTGATGCCAATGGAAAATCAAACATTCTAAGCGTTAGCACTGTTTAACTAGTCGGTAACATAAATATCGTTTAATTTCGCAAAAAAAATTGTAATATGTATCCTCCAGAATTAGTGGCACCGATGCGTGCTGATTTAGATAGTGTAGGTTTCGAAGAAGCCATGACTCCAGAGGCAGTTGATGCCGCTGTGAATAGCGAAGGAACTGTACTCGTTGTGTTGAATAGCGTTTGTGGATGTGCGGCAGGAAGCATGCGCCCAGGTGTGAAACACGCAATTAAAACATCGAGCAAACTCCCTAACAAACTCGTTACATCATTTGCTGGTGTTGACCGCGATGCAGTCGAGCGCGCTCGTAAGTATATGTTGCCTTATCCTCCATCCTCACCAAGCATCGCGCTCTTCAAAGATGGCAAACTCATGCACATGATCGAGCGTCACCACATCGAAGGCCGCACAGCCGAAATGATCGCCGACAACTTGAAAATGGCGTTTGAGGAATACTGTGGGTAGTAGGCTAATAGGCTAGTAAGATAGTAGGCTAGTAAGATAATAAGTTAATGGGGGAGTTTCCCCCTTTTTTTATTACCTTTCCTATCGCCTATCGCCTATCGCCTATCGCCTATCGCCTATCGCCCCTCGCCCATCGCCCATCGCCCATCGCCCATCGCCTAGTACTCATACTTCACCGCCGTACATTCGTTGCCGCGGATCTCGAAGGTGCCGGAGGAGAGCACCACATTGTTTTGATCTTTAATCTGGTATTGAAACGTCTTTGATGGAGAATTTCCAATTCCATAGTTAGACATCAACATTGCATCGGCATTATCGCAAGATGGTACATAGCTAAAACCAATATTTGGAGACATGCTATCCATGAATGTACCTTCAACGAATAAACGAACACTCATAACGCCCGCGTTTAGCAGCGCTTGACCGGTGGCCACGTCATGATAAAAGACGGCTCCTCCTCGAAATGAACATGTGCCATCGTCTTCTTCGGCAGCCACGTTGTAGTTCTCTGCATTTCTATTCGTACAGCCCGGAACAGGATCTTTGCAACTGGCTAGGGCAAAAATGATGCTTGCTTAAAATATTTTGCGCATTGAATTTGGTTGGTTAAAGATGATTAGTGGTAATACGAAGATAGGAGATAAGTTGTGATTCATTGTAGATTTGCCCACGAGCTAATAATCACCCATGCAATTCTTCATTCACTACTTCCTCCATCTCGGATTTCCGCTGATCTTGGCGCTTGTGTTTTTTAGAAGT
The DNA here is from genome assembly GCA_947457285.1 of Flavobacteriales bacterium. GTDB lineage: Bacteria > Bacteroidota > Bacteroidia > Flavobacteriales_D > Sanyastnellaceae > JAIXWP01. The sequence goes on from CANGVZ010000044.1 coordinate 1,526, forward strand.
GAATGGAAAAAAGTATATTTCATTTTACTCGCCACGATGCTCGTAGATCTCGACCACCTGCTTGCAGACCCCATCTTCGACCCGAATCGGTGTAGCATCAATTTTCACCCCCTGCACACCTACTACGCAATGATTGTCTATGTAGCACTTCTCTTTTTCAAAAAGCCCTACAACATCATCGGCCTCGGCCTCGTACTCCACATGCTCACAGACGCACTGGACTGTCACCTCAGTCAGGGGTAATTATCAATTCGCAATAACTAATTCGGAATTCACAATTCGGAATTCGGAATTATTAAAAGAACAAACAAATCACTAATATCTAGTACCTCCGTCACTCAGTCGCTCCGTACCTCCGTCGCTAGTCGCTTACTCGTTCGATACTACCTTCGGTACGCGGAAATAATACATGTCTTTTTTAGGCGCATTCTGAAGCGCTGCGGACTGGGGGACTTCGTAATTCACCTCGTCTTCGCGGGTGACGTTCACTTCATCGGTCATGAAAATCAAAGGCTCAATGCCTTCGGTGTCCAACTCCTTGAGCTGATCCACAAACTGCAACATGTTGTTCATGTCATTCATAATCTCAGCGCTGGCCGTTTCGTCAAACTCCAAACGCGCTAACTCTGCAATGCGATCTACTGTTGCCTTATCTATTTTCATATCCTTTTCTGTATTGTGGTGGCAACGCCCCATCGATGACTTCAAAGGCGCGCTGACGCAAAGTTACAACATCCGCTTCGGTCATACCAACTGTTGATATCGGTTCATGAACTACCGTGAGCACTTGTTGGGGCAGACTATATTCGAAGAGTCTCGATGGCTCCAACATAATTTTATAATTCTGTAAAAAAGTTACAGGAACGATGGGTACTTGTTTTTCAATAGCCATTCGAAAAGCTCCGTTCTTAAAACTCTTCATGCGTGGGGCATGACCCGGAATCGTACCCTCCGGATACAAAGCAATACACTCCTCACGATCCAATGCCTCACAAGCCTTCTGATAAGCGTCGTATGACTTCCTATTCGACTCACGCATTACAGGAATGTCCTGCTTCCGGAAAAAAAGACCAAATAATGGCCACTTGAGCAATTCCCCTTTTCCTATAAAAAGAAAATAATCAGGAATCACACTGTACATAAACACCGTGTCCAAATAGCTGCTATGATTGGATACAATGATGTAGGGTGGCTTCGGCAAACTCGCAAGGTAGGTGATATGCACAGGGCAGAAGAGCAAAAACTGAAACACCTTCGACCAAATCACCTTCAATCGGAAGGCTGCGCCAAACCATGCTTTCCTGCTCAAAAGAACAAGAAAAAAGGGATACATAAACAGCAGTGAGGCCCAAAACATCAAGCCTATCCACAGTTTGTAAACGAAATATACCGGTCCAAACAATGCCTTCACAATTTCCTAAAATAAAAAAGGAAAGCGAATATACTCCGAAGCAAGCAAATTCATCATTTACTTTGCAACCTATTTTTACCATTATGGCTAGAGTTCTTACAGGCGTGCAAAGCACAGGGGTGCCCCACCTCGGAAACATTCTTGGAGCCATCCTTCCAGCTATTGAAATGAGCAAGGATCCCAAAAACGAAGCGTTTCTTTTTATTGCCAACTTGCATTCTCTCACACAAATCAAGAATGCAGAATTGATGCGCAGCAATACTTATGCTGTAGCAGCTACATGGCTCGCCTGTGGATTTGATATAGAAAAAAATGTGATGTACCGCCAAAGCGATGTGCCGCAGGTTACCGAATTGGCGTGGCATCTCAACTGCTTCACTCCCTTCCCGATGCTTGCGAATGCGCACAGTTTCAAAGACAAATCAGATCGTCTGAGCGATGTGAATGCAGGTCTTTTCACATATCCCGTGCTCATGGCGGCAGATATCATTCTCTACGACGCACATCAAGTGCCGGTAGGAAAAGATCAATTGCAACACTTGGAAATCACTCGTGACCTGGCGACCGCGTTCAATAATAAGATGGGCGAAACCTTTGTCATTCCTGAGGCCACGACCAATGAGGAGACCAAGATTATCCCAGGCACCGACGGCCAAAAAATGAGCAAATCGTACGGAAACTATATCAATATTTTTCTCCCAGAGAAAGAATTGAAAGATGTGATCAATAAAAAAATCGTCACCGATGCCACACCCCTAGAAGAGCCCAAGGACGCGGAAAACAGTGTGGTATATCAACTCTACAAATACGTTTCGACTCCCGAGCAATCTGCCGAGATGAAGTCAAAACTTGAAGCTGGAGGTTATGGTTGGGGACACGCGAAAAAAGACTTGTACGAAGCATTGCTCACCCGATTTACTAAAGAGCGTGAGTTGTACAATTACTACATGAGCAACCTTCCCGAGCTCGACGAAAAACTCCGCATCGGCGCCAACAAAGCCTCCCTCGTCGCCAACGCAACCTTAGCACGCGTCAGAGAAAAGCTAGGACTAGATTAGATACTAGTGACTAGATACTAGTGCCTGCCCCTTTGGGGACTAGATACTAGTGACTAGAGGAGATACTAGTTACTAACGACTAGTGACTAGATTGTGAGCTAGTGGGTTAGTGACTAGTCTCTGATCACTAAATCACTAAACTAGTCACTAGTATCTAGTCGCTAGTCACTTTACTAGTCACTAGTCGCTAGTCTCTATTTTTGTATCTCTCATACAGCACCTTGTGCTTATCAGAGAGTTCGATGGAGCGGCCGTCGATGAAGGCGTAGATAACATTGTTCGTCATCATATCCAAGGCATCGCCCGTAGACAAAATCAACGTCGCGCTTTTTCCTGATTCAATGCTTCCATAATTTTCGCTGATGCCTAATAATTCTGCAGCACCCAGCGTGAGTGCGCGCACCGCAGCTTCGTATGGCAAACCATATGCGACAGCTGTGCCCGCGTGAAAAGGAAGATTACGAACACCCATACGCTCCATATCACCTTCATTTTGAAATGAAAATTTCACACCTGCTTCATGAAGCAAGCGAGGCAACTTGAAGGGTAAATCAATATCATCGCCTGTCAAAGCCGGTAGTTCATGAATGCGTCGAATCATCACACCCACGCCCGCTTCCCTGAGGTCTGCTGCCATCATCCAGCTATCGTATCCACCCACAATCACCATGCGTGGGATGGACATCTCTCGTTTGAAACGCAATGCTTCGCCAATGGCTTTAACATCGTCTGCATGCACATACAATGTCTTCTTTCCATTAAAAATATCACGCATCGCCTCGTAGCGAATTTCCATCAATGCTGGTTGAGCAACACCTGCGTAAGCCCTTGCTTCATTAAAAAAAACAGAAATTTCGGTGAGCTGTTGGTCATAACTCTTCACCTTTTCAATGGATACTTTTCCTTTATCGTAATGTTTATGATATACCTGTGGCCAATTGAGATGAATACCGTCATCCTCTCGAACGAGCGCATCCTCCCAGTTCCATGCATCAAAATGCATTACCGAAGACGTGCCCGAAATCGTTCCGCCACGTGGAGTAATTTGTCCCATCAAAACACCGTTGCTACGAACAGTGGGAGTGATTTCTGAATCAGTATTAAAGGCAATAGCCGAACGAACGCTCGGTTTATATGTACCCACTTCCGACACATCGTTCTGTGCGCGTACTGCATCGATTTCGTGCAAGCCCAATGTGGTATTCGAAGCGATGAATCCAGGATATAAATGCATTCCCGAAGCCTGAATGATGGTGTCGTAGGCCGACATATCGATGCGCACTGTGCGAGCATCTGCGATCAACGTGATTTTGCCTTCCTTAAATCCAACTACCGAATTCTCGATGACCTCTCCATTACCTATATGCGCGGTTGCATTCATGATGAGTATGGATTTCTTCTGAGCCGCCGCTGGCGCTGGATTAAACTGAGCAAAACCCTTCAGCGCGACGAATATGAAAATGATTTGAAATATATGTTTCATGATGAATGTCCGTGTTTAGTTTCTCCAAAAAATTCCGATGCTACTATTATCCATCGTATCGCAATGGAAATGCTTGCGAGGCTTAAAGCCCGGCATCATGGTAGGCTCACCTTTTTCCTTTGCCATCAACATCAACTGAATGATACGAGCTCGTTCCCTCTCCATTTCTTCTCGTCGCGCTTCATCTTCTTTGATATCGAAGTAGCAAACACCATCAACAAACGTTTTCTCTGCTTTGGTGTACACCGACATTGGGTGTCCGCTCCACAACACAATGTCTGCATCTTTCCCTACTTTCAACGAACCCATGCGCTTGTCAAGATGGAGCAGTTTTGCAGGATTCAGAGTGACGAATTTCAGCGCTTCTTCCTCTGGAACACCGCCGTACTTCACAGCTTTAGCAGCCTCTTGATTCAATCTTCTCGCCATTTCGGCGTCGTCAGAATTGAAGGCTACTGTTATTCCTTTCTTCCACATCAAGGCTCCATTGTAAGGAATCGCATCCTTTACTTCCATCTTGTATGCCCACCAGTCACTGAATGAAGAACCACCTGCTCCATGAGCGGCCATCTTATCGGCGATTTTATAACCTTCCAAAATGTGCGTAAACGTGTTGATCTTAAAGCCAAGGCTATCCGCAACGTGCATCAACATGTTGATTTCACTTTGCACATAACTGTGACAGGTAATGAATCTTTGCTTGTTCAATATTTCGGCGAGCGCATCCAATTCCAAATCCCTACGCGGTGTACTACCGAATTTCTTCTTTTTATTTCCTGATAAAAAATAGTTGTTCCACTCTGCAGCATATTCCCTTGCACGAATGAAATGATCATAATAGACCTGCTCCACGCCCATACGCGTTTGCGGAAAGCGTGTTGTATTGAAATCGCCCCAATTGCTTTGTTTTACATTCTCCCCCAAAGCGAATTTGATAAAGCCATCTGTATTTGGAATCAACATCTCGTCTGCGCTCACACCCCACTTCATTTTCACCAATGCACTCTGTCCACCAATGGGATTAGCACTTCCATGAAGCAATTGAGCTGCTGTGACACCACCGCTGAGCTGTCTATATATGTCCACATCTTCCGGCCACAAAACAGAAGCTTCCTGCACCTCTGCGCTACTAGCCTGCGAACCTTCATTGACACTCGCCAGTGCAATGTGACTGTGTTCGTCAATAATACCCGCGGTGACGTGCTTGCCCGCAGCATCGATGACTTCATCGATCACATAACTGCTGATAGTAAGATCTTTGCCCAGAGCTACGATCTTCCCATTCGAAATTAATATTTGACCATTTTCTATTTTCCCTTCTGCCTCGTTTGTCCAAAGTGTCGCATTCTTTATTAGTACTGTTTTCTTCTGAGGTTTTGTTTCATATCCATAAGCTGTAAAAGGATAAATTACCTTACCGAATGTTTGCTCGGTTTCGATTTTCTTTTCGTCCTTTTTCGGTGTATTTTCTGCCTTCAACTCTTTCGCTACAAGATTGGATTCGATTTGTTTCCCCCGTCCATTCTCAAATGTTCCAGACCATCCCTTGCTATTCTTATAGCCACTGAAGCGTAGCACTCCTTCCGACTTTCCGGCTGAGTCTGGAGTGAACTTCAAAGTCAAAAAATCCATGTCTTTTCTTATCTCGAGCTCATAATGCAGAGTATCCATGCTTGATGGATTCTTGGTGCTCTTTCGTAAGCGAGTCACTTCATTCTTCCCGCCATCCTTCATTCCGACAGATACATTCAATTGAATATCGCCCGCGGCCAATTCATAATTTCCAGCCTTTACTTCTTCTTTCGGTAGCGGATTTACTTCGAAACGCTTTCCTGCTACCCAGTTTTCATAAATCGTACACTTCTCACTAAAAATCTCCTCGCTGCACACGATAAAGTTCGCTTCAAATCCCGCCTTTAGCTGCCCGAGCAAACGTTCGGTTTTTATCATAGATGCTGGAACAGTAGTCAATGCTGCCAATGCAGCATTTTTGTCAAGTCCTCTTTCTACCGACTTTCTAATATTTTTCAAAAAGTCCTTTTTATCCATTAGTCCCGATGAGGTGAATGCGAACTTTACTCCCTTGCCATGAAGCATCGCAGCATTGGATGGCGCGAGTTCCCAGTGTTTCAGCTCACTCAATTCAACCCAACGCGCAAGAATAGGATCGGTCACATCATACGCCTGTGGAAAATTTAGTGGTAAAATGAAGGTAGCCTTTGTTGCAACAATATCATCCAATCGCTGATACTCGGCGCCCGTTCCGCGAATGATATATTGCGTGCGAAACTCATCGCCTATTTTATCTGCTCTGAAAACACTCCATTTATCACCTGCATCAAAAATGGAAGGCATCGCTTGCATACGGTTGAACTCTTCTAAAGAAATATTTTGCTCTATCTTTTTACCTTGATCCGCATACCATTGCGCGTCATAATAAGTTTGACGCAACAACGCGATACTTCCCATCAATGAAGACGGATAATCTTGCTGACTGCTTCCCTTATTAAATGAATAAAACGCACCGACCTCAGGAGTAAGTAGAGCCTCGTTTGCATTGATACCCAAATTTACCAAAGCACCCGAACCGCGAGCGATGCCATCATTTACGTGCGTTACAACTGCCCCAAAACCTAAGCCTCTTAATTCTTGTGCGCCTTCTTCAGCGGGTTGAAAAATCGTATAAGCTCGCTGGTCAGCACGTATGGCCTCATTCCAACCGAAAGCACCTTTCCTCGATGATTCGGCTCTTTGATTGCGCCACGAGCGCTCTGCGGGCGCGGCTTTGGGCATCCCATAATCTGAATACAATTCAATAAACGATGGGTACACATATTTTCCTGTGGCATCATAGACTACCGCATTCGACGGTATATCCAAACCTTTTCCAACAGCAACGATTTTACCTTTATCGACAATGATGGTGGCATCTTCGATTTGTTCACCCGGTGCAACAATTACTGTCGCATGGGTGATGGCGATAGATGTCACTTCCTTAGGACGAACGCCATTGTAAGGAAAGGTAGGTTGAGCCAAGGCACAAATAGAAACGATTAGCGCAATGGCCGTTACAAAATATCTCATGAATACAGGTTTTGGTCTTGGTAAAAAATTACACCGCTTCCGCTACAACTTCCTCTACAATCTCTGGCAAACGAGCCTTCAACAAGTTCTCTATTCCTCCCTTCAATGTCGCAGTGCTAGAAGGACAACCACTGCATGAACCTTTCATTTGCACATATACTTTCTTGTCTTTGTAAGCCATGAAGTCAATGGCGCCTCCATCTTGTTCCACCGCTGGTCTCACGTACTCATCCAACAAGAAACGAATCTCATCATCATAAGGGCTTGGCTCTATTGAAGAATAATCCATTGAGGGCTTCGAAGCTCCCAATTGTTCTGGTGCCACTGTTGGTTTGCGGTCGAGCAACTCAGCAGGCACCGCTGTTACTGCAACTGCATTGTCCATCAACCATTCGCGGATGTATTCGCGCAATTGCATTACAATCATTTCCCAACCAAGCGACTCATCTTTGGTTACAGTAACAAAATTGCCACTGATGAAAACGCCCGTCACAAAAGGGAAATTAAAAATCTCCTCCGCTAATGGAGAAGAGTTTTTCGTTTCTGCCTTCGAACGATATTCGATTTGCAAACCGCCCGTAACAAGAGCACGATCCGCTACAAATTTCATTGCAGCTGGATTCGGTGTCATTTCGGCATATACAGATGTAGGTATTTTTTTTGATTCCATTGTTCTAAAATTATTGAGAAAACAAAGGTAAGAACACTCAGTACCCGCCAATAGTTCTTTTACACTCCTTGGCAATCACTCTTCATCGGGAAGTATGAATCCCACCGTTTTCCACAATTCGGTGACATCGCCCAAATGGACTTCAAATGGGCTAAACACCGCATTATCACTCACCAATCGCAAACGATCCTCAAAACGATACACCCTTTTGTAAACAATGCCCTCCGTTATAGTTACTACAATATGGCGCTTCCCTTCCTTGAGAAGCGCTAGGTTTTCAACCTTCGAACAGATAATGTAAGAGCCATCAGGGATGGGAAGCATGCTATCCCCAGCGATTTGAAACACGCGCATATCGCTCGTAAGCGGGATTTCAGTTGTGGTCAAATCTACCGTTGGTAATGAGTCGATGTACTCCACGTCGGCGTAGCCATTTAGATAACCTGCCGCTGCCTTTACTGGAACTACAGGGATTTTGGAGCGATCAAAAAGCGTACGCTTCGGCTGACGGGCCGAGGCTAAATCCCTGCTAATCAAATCATCTACTTCCACACCAAAATAGCGCCCCATATCAATCAATAGCGAGAGCTTCGGTTCGGCGCGGTCTTCCTCATACGCACCAATCACGGGGCGCTTGATTCCAAGTACCGTTGCCAACTCAGTTTGAGTGAGTTGATGTTGCTTACGCAAAAATTTCAAGTTCGATGATAGGATTCCCATAAATACAAAACTAAATTGCAACCGCTATGTCGAAAAAACATCTCGTATTTCTCCATGGATTTTTAGAAAACGTCTCGATGTGGAATTCCATTCTCGGGCGCATTTCCAAATCCAATCTTCAACTTCACTTTCCGGAGATCCCTGGCCACGGCCTGCGCCACCAGCTCCCCGAAGCAATCACCATCGACGCCTACGCCGATGATATCATGAGTCAACTCGATATTCCAAACGACGAAAAATTCATTCTCGTCGGTCATTCGATGGGCGGTTATATCGGAGCGAATATAGCAAAACGATACGGCAATCGACTCCATGCCCTATGTCTATTTCAGTCAAAAGCTGGAGACGACGATGCAGACAAAAAAATAGCCCGCGATAGAGCCATTATAGCAGCGCAAGAAAATAAAGCACTCTACGTCAGAACGATGATCAATGGCCTTTTTCACGAAAAAAA
>CANGVZ010000045.1 GCA_947457285.1 Flavobacteriales bacterium
CTATTGATGCATTGGCAGACTCAATGATGGCGAAGTACAATGAGCAAAACTTCATTGTATATAATACGATTCAACTCTATCGTCACGATCGATTGGAGTTTTTGAAGAAAAGTCATAAGCGCGGAATCGAGCAAGGTTATAAGTGCGGATTCAAACTCGTTCGGGGAGCTTACATGGAAAAAGAAAGAGAGCGTGCTTTGCAAAGAGGCTATCTCGACCCTATTCAACCGAGTAAAGAAGCGAGCGATCGCGATTTCGATTTGGCAGTGGAATATTGTATAGATAACATCAATGATATCGCGATTTGCTGCGGATCTCACAACGAACTGAGCAGCTTGAAGCTAGCAGATCTGATGGTGAAAAAGAACATTGTACGCAATGATAAGCGCGTCTATTTCGCGCAGCTTTTTGGTATGAGCGATCACATAAGTTTTAATTTGGCACATGCAGGATTTAATGTGGCGAAGTATGTGCCTTATGGACCGATTATAGAGGTAATTCCTTATTTGATACGCAGAGCAAAAGAAAATACAAGCGTAAAAGGACAAACGGGACGTGAGTTGGGTCTAATTATTAAAGAACTCAAGCGAAGAAAGTTGGCTTAGCCAAACCACTTTGTAGCTCCGGAATAAATCATCTTGATGGAGATGTAAAGTAGAAAAAGTCCAAATAGGAATTTGATTTTGTGTTCGGGTACTTTTAGGGCGTATTTTGAACCAATATAACTACCCAGTACAAAGGCGAGGGCAATGACAAAAGCAAACGATAAGTTGATGTGACCGGCCTTGTAATAATTCATCACTCCAAATATCCCAACAGGCAACATAATCACAGCCAAACTGGTACCTTGAGCTGAAAGCTGCGAGGCACCTAACAAAAAGACAAGACCTGGAACGATAATCATACCTCCACCAACGCCCACAAAGCCGCTGAGAACACCAGCGCAAACGCCAATGAGAATCAAAATTAGAATGGTAGAAACAGACATATGATATTATGATTTTTGACAGATTTTACGCCGAAAGGTAGCACTTTCATCTTTTATTCTATTTTTGGCAACCAAATAAAACCATTAACATGAATTTTCCTTCTGAGTTAAAGTACACAAAAGATCACGAGTGGGTGAGAATCGAGGGTGATGTTGCAACTATTGGCATCACAGATTTCGCACAAAGTGAATTGGGCGACATCGTATTCGTAGAAATTGAAACTAACGGAGAGACTTTAGGTCAGCACGAAGTTTTTGGAACAGTTGAAGCTGTGAAAACAGTAAGCGATTTGTTTATGCCAGTGGCAGGAACAATCATCGAAGTAAACAGCGGAATCGCGGATAACCCCGCTGCTGTTAACGAAGATCCTTATGGCGCTGGCTGGATGATCAAAGTGAAGATTTCTGGTGAGGCTTCTGATCTGTTGGATGCAGACGCGTACAAGGCGCTTGTAGGATAATCCAAGTGAAAAACGTCTTTAGACATATGGCCGTCCCTACTTTGTGGGCGGCCGTTATTTTTTTCGTCTACAGTATTCCTGGTGGCGATTTGATCTACGAAGACATCTGGAGTTTTTTCAGATTCGACAAATTCGTGCACGTCGGTGTATTTGCCCTTTGGGTAGTGATGCTCATCATTGCTTTTAAAAAGCAGGGCACTAATCGCTATCTTAAAAATAACGCACGTATCGTAGCATTTTTCATAGCATTAGCATACGGTGGACTCTTGGAATATTTTCAATCCAAGTGGTTTCTTGAAAGAGCAACGGATCCCTTTGATTTTATCGCAAACATGGTCGGAGCTTTCGCTGGATTAGCGTTGTTTCGACTCGTCTATGGAAAGTGCTCTGCGTACTAATTCAAGCGCAGTTTTTTCTCTTTGATCATATCCTCCAGAAATGATGTGATAAGGCCAGGAGAGATCTATACACGCTTGAACATATTTTTCAAAAAGTCGATCACGGTCATTTGGATTCGTTCTCAAGGGATCGGCTATCCACGGTACATCAGGTTTGCAAAGCAAAAGTAAATCTGGCGAAAAATGATTCAGCCAACGCTCTATGCTGGGCCAGCTTTCTCCATATACTTCTTCCACCCATATTTTTAAAACGAGTATATCTCCATCAATGATATGATGTGTTTGAGTATTTAGAAGTTCAATTTCCCAACGCGAGATTTGTTCCTCAACAATGTGCTCTAATTCATCGCGTGAATAGTCCAAGGATGGTAACTTTTTCTCTAAATATATTCTAGCATATTCTTCAACATATTCAGCACCTTCCAAGTGTTGCACAAGAAACTGCGCAAGCTCCGTTTTACCGCATGATTCAGGGCCGGTGATCCAAATATTCATATTAGAAAAAATATCCTTTTATACTCAACAACAAGTATACGGCAAACATAATCGCACCAATGAAGAGTTTTCTCTGCATATACATGAATATGGATACGCTATTGATCGCAATGAAATATAGCCATGCTTCATGAACGGGAATCATCATCAATGCAGTGGCTACGATTGCAAAGACAGTGGTAAAAGAATCGATATAGGGAAGTTGAGCGGTTGAGTATTTTTTCAATAAAAAGCCGCATAGTAGAGTGACCAAAAATCCAGATGCAATCAACATGGTGTGCTCTTTTAAAGATATGCTGATTATTTGCCAAGTGCCTGAAATATGAAGCCATCCATAGATGGCAAGCCCTATGTAGATGAATTGCAAGAAAGTCTCAGCGAAAAGCGATTTCTTATAAAGTACCATCGCCAATAAGGCGGGGCCAATTATTCCAAAAACAAAACACCACCAATTTTGATCTTGATAAAGTAGAGTGAATAGAAGATTAAAAACTACTGCAAATAGCTCAAGTATTTGTAAAGGCTGTACTTTTTTATTGAGTAAATACATCTGGGGGCTAAGTTAGTTTTATTCTCCTGTGCATGAAATTTTGCTATTCATGCCTAATTTTTTATTCACAATTATTTGTTTTTCACATAAGTAATTATCTTCGTCAGACCAATTGACTATACAAAACCAAACAAAAAAGTATGTTACGTAAACTTCTACTATTTGCAGTAGCTGTTGTCATCTCTCATTTTGCAACAGCGCAGCGTATTTGTGGTACAACGGAAGCAGAACAATATGTTCGCTCCAACGATGACAAGTATGACCAACGTCGTCAAAACATCGAAAATTTCACGAATGAGTTTATAAGCCACGGTGGTGGTCTTGATCGCGCACTCGTTACTATTCCAGTCGTAGTGCACGTGGTGTGGAATACCGCGACTGAAAATATTTCAGAGGCGCAAATTCTCAGTCAGATTGCAGTATTGAACGCTGACTTCAGAAAATTAAATTCCGATGCAGCCTCTGTACCTGCGGCTTTTGCGGGTCTTGCAGCAGATGCTAATATCGAATTCTGTCTTGCAACGATTGATCCTTCAGGGAATCCAACAACAGGTATTACCCGCACCCAAACTGCGACTACTGCATTTGGGACCAACGACCAAGTGAAGTCGTCAGCAACAGGTGGAGTGAATGCTTGGCCACGCGACCAATACCTCAATATGTGGGTATGCGATATCAGCGGCGGTATTCTTGGTTATGCTCAGTTCCCAGGCGGCGGGGCTAGCACTGATGGAGTTGTTGTCGATTATCAATATTTCGGAACAACAGGTACTGCGACAGCGCCTTTCAACAAAGGCCGCACAGCGACACACGAAGTTGGTCATTGGCTCAACCTCTTTCACATTTGGGGTGATGATGGCACAGGCTGCACAGGTAGCGATCAAGTGGCCGACACGCCTAATGCGGGCGGACCTAACTATGGTTGTCCAGCATTCCCAACAGTGACATGTTCTAATGGTCCTAATGGCGATATGTTCATGAACTATATGGATTACACCGACGATGCTTGCATGTATATGTTCAGCACCGGTCAGGTTTCCAGAATGCAGGCATTGTTTGCACCAGGTGGTTTCCGCGCGGCACTCCTCAACTCTAATGCTTGTGGAAGTACCGCAAATCTTTGTGCCACCCCTTCAGGATTGAGCGCAACAGGTGTTACTGGCACTTCAGCAAACTTTGCATGGTCAGCATCAGCAAGCGCTACATCTTACAACTTGAGATATAAGCTCACAAGCAGCGCAACTTGGACTACTGTTACAGGTTTGACCACCACTAGCTTCGCGGCATCAGCGCTTGCTACTTGTTCTGCCTATGAATGGCAAGTGCAGTCAGTTTGTAGCGCAGAATCAAGCAGCAACTTCTCTGCTTCTGCTACCTTCTCTACCACGGGTTGCGCGCCTTCATACTGCGCATCTAATGGTGGCACCGCAGATGAATTTATCAATCGTGTTGTTTTGAATTCTATCAATAATACGAGCGGTAACAATGGTGGATATGCCAACTTTACATCAATCTCTACTACCTTAAACACTAGCACTGCATATACATTCCAAGGTACTCCTGGATTTACAGGTACTGCATACAATGAAACATGGAGAGTTTGGATCGACTACAACCAAGATTTAGACTTTGATGATGCAGGTGAGTTGGTGTATACAAGTGCCAACACATCGGCTGCTGTGAGTGGAATATTCACTGTGCCGAGCACAGCCACATTGGGTAATACAAGAATGCGTGTAAGCATGAAGTATAATGCTGCTGCAACTCCATGTGAAGTATTCCAATATGGGGAAGTAGAAGATTACACGGTAACAATCGCACAAGGAGCATCTTGCGGAACACCAACAGGATTGGCTGTTTCTAATATCGCTCAGACAACGGCGACAGCTTCTTGGGCTGCATTGGGCGGAGCCACATCATATAGCTTCCAGTACAAGACAAGCGCTGCCACCACTTGGACTACAGTGACCACAGCATCTACTTCTGTTTCATTAACAGGATTAGTCGCTAGCACTACCTACAACACACGTGTTGCTGCAATCTGTTCTGGTGTTACTGGAGCTGTTTCTGCGCAGGTGAACTTTACAACATTAGCTCCGGTAGCAACTTGTACAGACAATTTCGAAACAAATAATACTTCTGCACAAGCGAAAGCGATATCAGTGAATACCAACATCACTGCACGCATTGGCACTGCAACAGACGTTGACTGGTTTAGATTCTCAAATACTACCACGAATAGAAATATTCGTATTGACTTGACGAATCTGCCAGCGGATTATGACGTTCGTCTCCTCAATCCAAGCGGTGTTCAGGTGGGTATCTCACAAAATAGCGGAACAGCGTCTGAGGCGATTGTATTTAATAATGGCCCTGTTGGAACATATCGCGTGCATGTATATGGATACAATGGTGCGTTCAACAGCACCTTGTGTTATACGCTCCGCGCAAGCCGCAGCGGTACTGCCTTCCGTGACGGTGGTGAAGCGGTGGAAGAAGAAGTAATGGAATTGGTAGCAAGCGAGCCAATGACAGACCTATCTGTATTCCCTAACCCAACGAATGACAACGTGGACATCACCTTTATGTCTGACGAAGACAGAGTGGTGAATGTGATGGTGTATGATATGACTGGTCGCATGGTTTATAATACTGCTGTAGCGGTAATCAGCGGCTATAACAAAATGAATGTAGAGATGGCTGCGTATGCTCCAGGATTCTACACGATTGTATTGAATGATGGAGAGAATGCTATTTCTACGAAAGTGATGAAGCAGTAATCCAAGAGAGATACGGTACGAAAAAGCCGCCCTGTGAGGGGCGGCTTTTTTTATGGCTTCATAAATAATTCTCTTAGCTATTATTCCTCTTTCCTCAGACCTCTATTCATTGTCATTCAAAAACCGATCGCTGTAGTTTGTTAATAATTATTTTAACTGAATTATTTTTTGTTAAAAGAAAAATGCTGCATGTTTGGCTTACTTAATTATTAAATGAAACTAATCTATATCATATCGTTAATCTTTATGTTCGGCTTTCAATCTTTAAAAGCTCAAGAATATAATAGTGTAGTAGGCTCAAGCATTGATTTAAGCGGTCGCGATTGCGCCAGGTTGTCAGCGAGGTTGGTAAAAAAGTTTAATAGAACTACGATCGCAGTTAAACGTGTCAATGACAAATATCTCAATGAGTTTTTTGAATTGGAGGATAAGATCATCAGAAGTTTATGTCCAATTGATGAGGCTAAAGCAGAGAGTCATTTTAGGAGTTCACTTCATTCCTTCAGAAGATTTGAGGAAGGACTCGCGAGTTCTTCTGATTCTCAAACGAGAGGAAAGTACAATAGCTTGGACAGTTTATCCTTTGCATTGGATTATTTGGAGAGTACCAATCACGGACAAAATAAATCTGATTCTTGCGAGTGTGAATCTTTTGGCGATGTTCGTGCTGCCCAAGTGGAGTTAAAGAAAGAGCTTCGACGAAGTGAGATTATTCAAGACTATATAAGCGATAGAACAAATTACTTAGGAACGATAAACAACTCGAGCGATAAGTTTAATGCTAGTGTTTTGAATTTACAAAAGAGCAATTATTATCTAGGAGAAAGTTTAAAAAACAGAGTTTCTATTTTAGATGTAAGAAGTTCTCTTGAGAAAAGCATTTTTCAAAAATTGAATAGTACTAGTCTATTTAAGGACTTTGTAAACAGCCATCAAGGTATAGAGGGGTTTGCTGCCGCACCCTCAGTGGGGGCAGAAATACCGACGAAAATATCAATTGAGAATCTATTAGCTCAGGCACAGAGTAATATTGGTGGGGAAATTGATTCTAAAAAAATGGATTTTTTAGAAAAATTGACGGGGACAGATTTCGAAGCTAAAAAGGATACTCTCAAAAATCTTCAGAAAGGGGAAGGGGGAAAGAAAGAGAGAGAATGGAAACCCAACCCTTACAAATCGAAAAGATTTTTTGAACGATTTTCTTATGGATTGGATTTCCAAGTTACTAGAAGAACACAACTTCTACCTTCAGCAGGAACGACTACAGGAAGCTTGATATTTAATTATTCTCCTAATTTTTCAATTGCATTGAATGCAGGTGCAATTACAGCTGTGGAGTCTTTGAATTTTGATCGTGAATTTGATATGCCTCGAGTTTCAAATGATGGATTGGTGTTGGGACTTAATGCAGATCAAAAGGTATATCAAAAGTTATTCTTAACGGGAGGTTTGGAGTTGAATAACCGAGTGGTGGATCGTGGCAATGAAGTAATTTCCAATGCTAGCGTAACGCTTTTAGGAACTGATTGGAAAACCTCAGCACTGATCGGCATGAAGTTACGCCTTCCTTCGGGAAAATCAAGAGAACAAACTTTTTCCATTGTATATGATGTTTTACACTACCGGACCGGACTGCCTACTTTTTCAGTAAGAATGGGAATGAATTTTTTACCTAAACGATAAATTTATTTATGAAAAATCTTAAACCGAAATCTAGCTTGCTAGTGATATTCGTAATGGTTTCGCTTTTAACTAATTCTCAAGTTATTAATCCTAGATTAACTTCTTCTCTCGAGTCTCAAGGTGCGCAAAAGCATTCGGAAACTGTCGTAAACAGCTCTACGGGAATACCTCAAATATCGTTTCCTGTGGGTACGTTAAACGGTGAGGGTGGAAGTATGCCTTTTTCCTTGGTCTACGATGCTTCTGGACGGAAGGTGGACGAAAGGGCTTCTAGATATGGCTGGGGCTGGAGTCTACAAGGTGGTGGGTATATTAACCGGATTATAAAGGGCGAACAAGATGAATATGATGATTGCGTGATAGCTAATTATGGCAACTACGTGCATGGGTATGAAAGGGAACTCATAGAGTGGGATTGGAATGCTTGGAATTATGTACCTGGTTTGGAACCATATGTTACCTCATTTTCACCTTACAATGCTGATGTAATGAAATCCGCTAGTGATTCCGCTTATGTTAAGGAAATAAGCAAATTTCAGCCCGATGAATATTATTTTTCATTTAATGGCAGATCTGGGATGTTCGTTATTAACAGTGACGGAATTCCGGTCTGCATCCCACATCAAAATTTGAAGATATCATTTAATAATTGTCTTCGTTGGTTTAGCATAGAAGACGAAAATGGTTGGAAGTTCGTCTTTGCGCAGCATGAAATAACGGAATTTGGATATTTAATGAATGGCCTCAGAATGACTCAAAAAGCAGCGACTACTTGGGTTCTAACTACAATAAAAAACAATAAAGATGAGATAGAATTTACTTTAACATATTCAAATGTTGAGGAAGAGGCAGAGATTTCAACTTCTGTAGTTGGTATTTCCTATTCAGGAGAAGATGATTGTCCAGATGCTAGGACCGAAACGATAAATTCGTATAATAGACATAAAAAGTTAGTTTTAATGAAGGTTGAAGCTCCATTAGTTGGAGATAAAATTGAGTTTAAATATAACATGCTAAGACAGGATATAGAAGGTGTCAGATCACTCGACGAGGTGGTAGTTACAAATTCGAATAATACAGAGTTATCAAATTATAAATTGAATTATGGATACTTTCTAAATCAACAAGGAGGATCTGAAAGATTGAAGCTCGAAAGCGTAGAGGCAATCAATAACGATGGAGTTAGTAAGGAAATTGTCTCATTTTCATATGATGAATCAATCCCAATCAATTCGGATGAATCTATTACAGGTAAGGACCATTGGGGTTATTACAATGGTCTGGACTTCCTGAGTATTTCCGACTTGCATGTAAATGGCGGTGGAAAGCGGGTGGATCCTGCTCACAATCAAAGGGGTATTTTGAGGAGCATGACTTTATTAAGCGGTCAAAGAACGAATTTCGAATACGAAACCAACACATACTCAGAGTCTCCTAATGGCCATGTTTCTCCGCCGAGCGTTCAGAGTTCGGTGACAATAAATGGTAGTTTGGTAATAAATAGTGAAGATTATTATAATTATGAAGAACCAATTTTTGGGGGCTCTTTTCAATTTGCTCCTAATGATTTATCGTTCAATTTTGTTCCGGTGAATGGAATTAATGATAATATATTCGAGGATTTAGATAATCACTGTGGCCTCGGATATACTTTTTATAAACCATCAGCTCCTGGCGTCTTGAATCCCGAAGCAAATGCAGATGGCATATTCGATTTATTGGATATGGACGATGTAGATCATCCGCAAAATGATGATAATCAAGATATCTATTCAGAAGAAAGAGTAATCATCCCTTCACCAAGAACGAAAGTCAATTCTAAGTCTTTTACAATCGATAATGGACAATCGATAGAAATAGAGGGGGTAATAGCACCTACACTATGCGGAGCTGAAAAAGCCTATATCAGAATTTTAAGAACTTCTAGCAATCCTTGGCAAGAGGTATGGATTAAGCAGGGTTTAACTGATGCATCGTTGATTATACAAGAATCTGTAGAATTAAGCCCAGGAAATTATAGAATTGAATATGCCGTAGTGTACCCATATTTTGATGGCATACCTGTGGGTTATGCTCCTCGAGTGGAGCTCTCGAATACTTTGATTACGCAATTTAGTTTTGATTTTAGTCCTTTGATAATAGAGCAACCAACTCCGCTTTCAAAATACTGCGGAGGATTAAGAATTAAAAGTATCACTTATGATGATCTAAATGACTCTAGCATAGAACCGACAACGATAAATTACTACTACAACGATTTTGCGAATAATCAGAGATCTAGCGGTTTTCTTTATACAGAACCTCTACCAAAAGCTTTTTTTCCAGACTTCTATACTCAGCATCGAAGGGGGGGGATAGTGGGTTGTACCGGCGACCTATTAATTTGTCACGAATGTGACAGGTTGGTAGTATCAAGCAATGGTCTTCAACCTTTGTTAACGGCAAATGGATCCTTTGTGGTATACAAAAATGTCCGTGTCCAAGAAGGCAATGGATCTCGAGGCTGGACAGAGCATGAGTTTTCGGTTGAGGTTCCAGAATTAGTTGATTTGAAGTTTTCTACACAAAAACCATTCAGATCATGGAGATCAGGATTGCCTTTGAAAAGTGTAGTATTCTCTTCGGATGGTCAAATGATATCAGAAAAGACCAATAGTTACAATTTAACAGTGTCAAATCCAATTGAGGTCAAAGGCGTTTTTGTTGCTTTGTCTTCCCAGTTTCGAGTCTCGAAGAGAAAAGCGAGCTGCGAGAATAATGATGCAAACTGTAGCGATCACGTATCGTATAGTCATTTGAATTACGTATACCGCTCAGAGTTTATTTCATTGTCGAGTTCTCACACTAAATCATACGATCAAGCTAATCCAAGTAAATTTATTACTCAAAATATATCTTACTCATTTGACTTAGATAATCCTAGTTTAGTGAGACGGATTGTCAGCACTTCTGACGATCCGCGCTTCCCCATCACAGTAAAGAAATTCA
>CANGVZ010000046.1 GCA_947457285.1 Flavobacteriales bacterium
ATCGTATCCTCTCCATATTTTTATCGTTTTCATCATTGATGACTTTCGCGCAGTGCGAATCGGCTTTTGTCAATGTATTTTCTGATGTAAGCTCCGGTGGAGCTTCATTCGTCAATTGGCAAGTGCGTAATGCAAACAATGAGGTTGTTTTTCAAGGTCAGATGAATTTCGATGTCAATACTACGGCACTTTCAGAGGAAGTTTGCATTGAGGATGGTTGTTACACTTTGCGCATTATCGGAAATGCGAATTCATCGGAATCTTCTTTTTACGGTTTAATGACCAACGGCGCGATTACCGCTTTTGCTCCTACTTCAGTATTGTCTTATGGTTCGTCTGTGTTTAATTTTCCTTTTTGCACAGATATCCTCGTTACCGAATGCAATGCTGCATTCACGCCTCAGTTAAGTGATTTCGATGTCTCGACTTTCACGTTCATAAATGAAAGTTCTTTCGATGATTTTCAAGATATTTCGTTCTCATGGACTTTTGATGACATGGGGACCTCTGAGCTTTCTAACCCTGAATTTTCTTTCTTTGAAAATGGTGTCTTTGAAGTTTGCCTTCTGCTCGAGTCGAGTCAGAATGGAGTTGTCACCTGTCAGTCAGAATCATGTCAGGAATTAGTGGTGTCAGAGTGGTTTAATGAAAATTGTCCCCAGGAAATCATCCATACCGGTCAATGCGGAAACTATATCTTCTACGTTGATGAGCCAAATGTGTCTTCTGTGATATGGTCAATAGATGGCGAGGTGCAAAACGACAATGATCAGCATTTTTCATACACTTTTGATATCTCTGGTCCTCATGAAGTATGCGCTGACGTGACGAGTGCTGATTGCGAAATGAGTAATGTTATTTGCAAAAATGTCAACGTTAATTCGTGCGAGTATCCGCTTTGCACACTTGAAATTGACGTAATTGATTTAGGAAACGGGTCTTATGAGTTTACCGCATTCGGTCTGCCTGAGGTTTACCCTATGTTTTGGACTTTTGGCGACGGTAGCTCGATTGCGGCCACTTGGGTTGTAATTCATCATTTTGAAGAGCCCGGTACCTATCAAATTTGTGGTGCTATCAATGATCCTATTTGTTCTGGTATGGTTCAGGGCTGTATCACTATAGAGGTGGATAATGTTTCAGAATGTCTACCAATCAACTTTGGTATTGATTCGAATCTTTCTGAGGGTGGCCCACTTTTTTTGAATTATCAATTGATCAACGCCGTTACAGAGGAAGAAATAGACGCTGGAGTAATTTTATACAGCCAATTGGATCAAAGCTTTGACCGGATGGTTTGTATAGATTCGGCGTGTTATGATCTTGTAATTTGTGATCCGAATTCCGAGATCGACTGGGCTGCGGTAAATGTATTTGGTGGTGTTGGTTTACAGCTTATCGGCTGGGATGCCGCATGCGACGGCGGAAGGGTGTATCATTTTTCTTTCTATTCTAAATGCGCCATTGGTCCACTGCCGTTTTGTGCGCCTTCTTTTAATTTGCTTTCCAATGAGAACGGAAGCTATTCTTTTGAAAATACAAGCACTTACAATGGTTTGGCTTCGTACTACTGGGATTTTGGGGATGGCACCAGTAGTTTGGAGACCAATCCCACTCATCTATTCTTGGAATCTGGAGAATATAATGTTTGCCTCACCATCACCACCAGCTTTGGCTGTACCAACACTGAATGTATGAATCTCAATGTGGTGGAGGTCGAAGAAAACGATCGTGCTTGGAGAGTTTTCCCGAATCCAACGAGCGACTTCTTGGAAGTAGAAATGAGCGCAGCTTGGAGCGATGCATTGGTTTCCATGTACTCGTATGATGGCCGTCAAATACTCGAGGAGCGGGTGGTTGGAAATCGCATTTTATTGGATTGCAGGGGCTTGAATACGGGAAATTACCTTCTCGTTTTGTTTGGCAATGGGCAATCTGTCAGGAGGCTGATTCAAATTCATTAAATTGGTTAATTCCCGTTAATAAGATAGGCCTTTGATGCTAAAAACATCAAATGGAAAGGTTATCTTCGCCCCCGTTCTACTAAACCGTTAGTATGTCATATCAAAAGCTAAATATTATTACAGGGTGGATGCTCTTTTTGGTCTCCACCGTTGTTTATTATCTCACATTAGAGCCAACAATGCCCTTTTGGGATTGCGGTGAGTTCATTGCCTCTGCCTATAAATTAGAGGTTGGTCACCCTCCGGGGGCGCCGCTCTTCATGATGATTGCTCGTCTCTTCTCCGCTTTCGTGGAGCCTGAAAACGTGCCATTTATGATCAATATGTTGTCCGCGATTTCATCTGCCGCGACCATCATGTTTTTACATTGGTCAATAACACACATGGCGAAGAAAATCGCTGATCTCAACGGTCCTTTAAATACTGCACGCACAATTGCAGTGATTGCCAGCGGTGTTGTTGGGGGATTGGCTTACACCTTCAGTGATTCATTTTGGTTTTCCGCTGTCGAAGGTGAGGTTTACGCAATGTCATCATTGTTTACAGCAATCGTCTTTTGGGCGATTTTAAAATGGGAATCAGTAGTGGATGAGTCTGGCTCATTGCGTTGGATTATTCTCATCGCTTATCTCATGGGATTATCCATCGGTGTCCACTTATTGAACCTCCTTGCCATTCCTGCAATTGCATTTGTTTATTATTTCAAAAAATATCCTTTCTCTTGGAAAGGCGTGATTATTACAGGAACAATTTCTCTGGCCCTATTGGGATTAATACAGGTGGGTATCATTATTTATGCGGTGAAACTCGCTGGTTTCTTTGAAAGGTTATTCGTCAATAGCTTTGGTTTGCCTTTCAATTCGGGTGTAATCTTTTATGCGATTCTGCTAATTACAGCCATAGCTTTGGGTATCTACATTACACACAAAAGAGGCATGGTAGTGGCCAATACATTGATTGTTGGAATCATGGTGGCTATCATTGGTTATACCACATTTGCAACAATTGTTGTTCGTTCGCACGCAAACACGCCGATGGATGAGAACAATCCGGAAAATATTTTTGCCTTATTGTCCTACTTGAATCGTGAACAGTACGGTGATCGTCCACTTCTTTACGGTCAGTATTTCAATACTCCTGAAGATAAATTAGATCCATATATAGATGGTGCCGATGTTTGGGTGAAATCTTATAGTGTTCGTGAAGACCGCACCACGAATCGTCTGATTCTTAGTTCAAGAGATCGTTTTGAAGCTGAGAAGTATATCAAAGACAATCCAGAACAGAAATTAAAACTGGTCGAGGAGTACATTGAAAGTGGAGAAAAGAAAGAAAGTGTTGTGAACTATCGCCCGGAGTTCAGCTCAATTTTTCCTAGAATGTATTCTAGTCAAGGCAGTCATATTGCTCAATACAAAGAGTGGTCGAATTATAAAGACTGGAATACACCCTCGGGCAGAACCAAAGTGACCAATGATGAGCAATATGTGCAGCGTTTGGAATATCAGTTGAACCGTGTCGAAACGCAGCAAGAATTTAACTCTTTGATGCGTGCGCTTGATAAGAAGTATGCGGAGTTGCTTCCCACAAAAGGGGAGGACATGCGCTATTTCTTTTCTTACCAAATCAACTGGATGTATTGGCGTTACTTTATGTGGAATTTTGCCGGAAAGCAAGATGATACACAAGGTCATGGCGATTTCTTAGACGGAAACTGGATTTCTGGTTTTGATATAGTGGATGAGGAAAGATTGGGTAATCGACAAATGTTGCCAGAAATCGAAAAAGAAAACAGAGGAACGAATAAGTTCTTCTTCTTCCCATTGATTCTCGGTGCAATAGGCTTGGTGTTCCAGCTTTTGCGTCACCCAAGAGATTTTAGTGTTGTGGGCTTGTTGTTCTTATTGACTGGATTAGCAATTGTTGTTTATCTTAATCAAACTCCGCTTCAACCGCGCGAACGTGACTACGCCTATTCAGGAAGCTTCTATGCTTTTGCTATTTGGATCGGTTTGGGTGTGTATGCACTTTACTATGCCGCCACCAATATGACATTTAAGCAACTTGGAATGCTCGCTGCAATGACTGTCGGCGGTTCTGTCGTGTTGTACGGTTTGGAAAGTGCGGTTAGCGGTGATGGAAAAGGCTTCAGTCTTTCATTGATGATCATGTCACTCATTGTCACCATTCTTTTTGCGATAGCCACAGCATTAAATACATTTATCAAAGGAGAAACGACAGTTAAGGCTTTGGTAGCTCTCGTGTTGAGCTTGCCCGCCCCGTACTTAATGGCTGCTGATGGTTGGGATGATCACAATCGCGCAGAGCGTCGCACTGGTATTGCAATGGCCATCAATTATCTCGAGTCCCTTCAACCGAATGCAATCATTTTCACAAATGGTGATAATGATACGTTCCCATTGTGGTATGCACAAGAAGTAGAAGGTATTAGAACGGATGTGCGTGTTGTCAATCTCTCACTTCTCAATACTGACTGGTATATTGATCAGATGAAACGTCGCGCTTATGAAAGCGCACCAGTGCCTTTCAAAATGCCTGAAAGCAAATACAGACAAGGCACACGCGACGTATTGTTCCTTGATCCATATGGAAAGACTACTGGGTTTATGCCAGTGAGCGAAGCGATTGCATTTACATCGAATGATGCAAACGTGATTAAGAATGGTGATCGCAATGTGCATTATCTGCCAAGTTATCTTTTCAGTCTAAAAGTAGACTCGGCTGCTGTAGAGCAGTTCAGACCTTTTGTGAAGGAAGGAGATTCGTTGGTGACTGAAATTAAATGGGGCATCGTCGACGAACGTGGCGAACCTCGCTCGTACATCACAAAGTCACAACTCCTCGTATTGGATTTGTTGAATAACATGGATTGGAGCCGCCCTGTCTATTTCGCTGTAACGACTGGTGGAGAAGCCTACATGGGGCTTGAGAGATACTTCCAGCTTGAAGGTCTTGCCTATCGTTTGACGCCAATATTGCACAAGCAAACAAGCAATCCAAATCTGGAGGGTGGCGTGAGAACAGATGTTATGTACAACAATATGATGTCTAAATTCCAATGGGGAAATATGGATACCAAAGACATCTATATGGATGAAAATAATCGACGCATGACAAGCAATTTGCGTCTGCAATTCTCTCACTTAGCAGAGGCTTTGATTCAGGAAGGCAAAAAGAAAGAAGCTGTAGAAGTTCTTGATAAGTGTATTGCTGTAATGCCCGAAAAAACGGTGCCTTACGACCAACCTCAAATCATGTGGACTCTTAGCGACTTGTACTATGAGGCAGGAGATTCTGTAAAAGGATTGAATCTTGCAAAGAGAATGTATGAGTTGAATCTACAGGAAATAGACTTCTACTCTTCACTTGATGAAGCCCGCCAAGGAACAATGTCGCGTGATGTGGAAATGAGACTTCGCCTCAATGCTATCATGGTAGGTCAGGCTGAAGATTATTTTCCAAATGACACCGATGTACAAATCATGCGCAAGCAGGTGGATGAATTAATGGAAAAATTTGGTTTAGAACAACAGATGCCAGCAGGTCGACGGACTCCCGCTCCTCAACCGCAGATCATGGAGTTCGATGATAGTATGATGCCTAAGAAAAAATAGTAATGCAAGAGTATTTAGTTCCCTTTCAAAGTGTAGCAGGAATACTGGATCTGTTTACCCTTATTGTGATGGAGATTGTCTTGGGGATAGACAATATTATCTTCATCGCAATCATTTGCGGATATATTCCTAATAAAAAGGATCAAGCGAGAGCTCGTTTCATTGGACTCGCGATGGCATTGGTAGTGAGAATACTACTTCTTTCCACCATATCCTATATCACCAAATTGACCGAACCATTTTTCCATTTGGGTTCCATACCAGTCACAGGAAAGGGATTGATATTGTTTTCAGGAGGTATGTTCTTGATTATTAAAACAACTTCTGAAATTTATCATAAGTTCAAAGAAGCGGATCAGGAAGAAGCGGTCAACTCTCGTAAGATGTCAATGGGCAAAGCCATTTTCCAGATTACAATGATTGATATTGTGTTCTCTCTTGATTCGATCATCACTGCGGTTGGATTGAGCAATCACATTCCAATTATGGTGATGGCCGTGATAGTAGCGATGATTGTGATGTTGCTTTTCGCACCATACGTGGCAAGATTTATCGAGGAGTATCCAACTATTAAAATGTTGGCGCTGGCATTCCTAGTAGTAATCGGCTTGATATTAGTGGTGGAGGCATTAGAGGACGCTCATGTGCTGCACCTCCCCGAAGGAGTTGATATAAAAACATACGCTTACATCGCATTGGCCTTCTCCATCATTGTTGAGTTGCTCAACATTCGATTGAGAAATGTAAAATTGCGAAAGGCAGCTAAATAATATGAATGCTTTGAAGAAGGCCGTTGAGAATATCAACGGCCTTTTACTTGAATTACATCATAGCGGCGCGTGCTATATTTCAAATATTGGCGCCCTCGTCATTTCAGATCTGCACATTGGCAAGGCAGGACACTTCCGCAATAATGGTATCGCAATTCCTGCTATTGCCAATAAGAATAACTTTTGGAAAATGGTAGAAGCCATCGAGTGGTGCAGCCCTAAAGAAATCATCTTTTTGGGTGATCTTTCACATAGCCGCGAAAACTCTGAGTGGAGAGATTTTGTCGATTTTTTGGATCAATATCCAAACCTGAGTAAAACACTCATCAAGGGTAATCATGATATTCTGAGTGACCATGCATACGAGAAAGCAAACATTCAAGTGGTAGCAGAACGCGTTATTGAACAAACCCTATGGAAACACGACTTTGATGAATCCGATCTGCAGAGAGGGTTTTATCCCATTACCGGGCACATTCACCCTGCCGTAATTCTCACGGGGAATGCGCGTCAGAGTATGAGACTTCCATGTTTTTATTTTGGTGAAAAAAACGGCATTCTTCCAGCCTTTGGGGAATTTACTGGCACCGCACTCATAAAGCCCAAGAAAGGGGATCGTGTATGGGTGATCGCTGAAAAGAAAGTTTTACAGGTGGCCTGATTAGTACTTTACTTCCTTCACCAACTTGCCCTTTGTATAATGACTTTCCTTGATTTTTTTACCAGAACTATCATAGTCTGTACAAATACCATCTTCTTTGCCGTTGACATATTGTTGTTCAGACTTTAGACTTCCATTCTCGTAAAAGTACTTCCAAACCCCATTTTCCATTTCATTTTTGTAAGTGCCTGTCCATTGCAAGTTTCCATTCGCAAAAAACACTTCCTCCTTCACCATTTCTTTTGTTGAATTGCTGAAGTATAGAACCACATAAGGTTTGCCATTTGGGTGCTTGCGCATCACCTGCTTGGTGACGTCGGATTGCTGCCCAAGTAAGCTAAATGATAAAAGGAAAATAAAAAGGTATTGTCCGATCATAATAGGGTGTTCTGCAATACGCTTATACCTCGAATGAGTTCAAATGTTTCAGTTTACTGAAACTTCAACCGTAAAGTCGCCGGTGAATGGGAAGGGTGATCCTACATCTGTACCATTGAAGACTTCTTGTAAGAACACGCTGTAGCGCACTTGCTCAGAGCCTCCAAAGAAGGCTGGTGCTACAGTAACTCTTCCAGACACTGCACGGTAATATTTCACAGGAATAAGATCGTCATTTTGATTCACTTGCTGAGCCTCAGCTTCAAATTCAGCCTCGTCTTCGGTGAGGTCGAATATGGCAGTGGTAACATCTGGAATTTCAATGATGAAGTTCACAGAATGTGGTTCGGCCTGACCTTCCTCTTTCACATCGCCTGTGATATAATAGCGACGACTCATGTCAACCAAGCTATCAGACAAAATATAATTCGCATCTAGCAAATCATAGGAATTACCTCTCCAATTGAAGCTTCCACATTTGCAAGCATAGGGCTCTGCAACATATTCAGGAGTCTTTTTACAGCCGCTGAAAATAACTGCTGAAAACACAATCAAACTGAGGAATAGGCGGAGTTTCATATTCAATAAAGCCTTTGATTTTGGTCGCACGAAGATAATCATATTATTGGAAATCTGGATACAACAGGTATTTTGATCTTATTTTCAAGTATTTATCCAAATCGGTTTTCCATGAAGCCCTTATTTCCTGAGCGGATTTGCCTTCGTTTATTTGCTTTCTCAACAGATCATTACCCGCGAGCTTATCAAAAAAATCTGGCGATTTGAAAAAAGGAGAAGGCCCTTCGTAATCATTATATGCGATTAAAATCCATTCAAGGTTGATTCGTTTGAGCGAACGAAAATCAGTTAAGTTTTTATTTTCTAATAAAATCCCATTGCATTTCTGATTTTCAAATGGTGGATCCATTGCAATACCAGGCAAGTCCACAGGTGTGACTTCTTTCGTCCCCGATTTAAATTGAGGAAATCCAAACCATTGAAAGGGATAATCGGTTCCCCTTCCTACGCTGACTGCTGTTCCTTCGAACAAGCAAAGGGAAGGATAGGCATAAATGGACGTTGCATTGGGCAGGTTGGGAGAGGGTTGATAAGGAAGATTATAGCTTATAGTGTGGTCATAGCCAATGCATGGAATCACAGTTAGATTACATTTTGCTCCATTCTTAAGCCAGCCTTCTTCGTTAATCATTTTGGCCAATTCCCCCACGGTGCAACCATGCACAATAGGAATGGGGTGCATGCCCACAAATGACTGGAATTTCAAATCCAACACAGGTCCATCTACATAATGACCGTTGGGGTTTGGTCGGTCTAAAATAATCACAGGAATATTCGACTCCGCGCACGCTTCCATTACATAGTGCATAGTGCTGATATAGGTGTAAAATCTTGCTCCCACATCCTGAATATCAAACAATACAATCTCAATTCCTTTTAAGGCCTCCGCTGAGGGCTTTTTGTTTTTTCCGTAGAGCGAGATAAGTGGAAGTCCTGTTTTACTATCAACAGCAGAGCTTACTGTTTCTCCAGCTCCATGATCACCTCGAAAGCCATGTTCTGGCGCGAATACTTTTTTTACAGGAATCCCTAATGCTAGAAGTGAGTCGACGAGATGGGTGTTATGGATGCGCGATGTGTTGTTGGCAACCACCGCGGTGCTTTTTCCTCTGAGAAGCGGAAGGTAGTCTGTGGTTCTTTCAGCACCGACTATTATCTTGGAAGTGCCACTGGGAGCGCTATTGCTGGCCTTTGGCGCAGCACAAGACATGACCAGTGCTAGGAGTAAGACAAATTTCATAAGACAAATGTGCATTAATGAACGCAGTTTTGATACTGCGGGTGTACTTTTACACTCAAAATTGTGCCATCTGGATTTAACATCATTCATATCTCGAAGAATTATCAAAGGCGATGAGAAGCAAAGAATCTCTCGTCCCATTGTGCGCATTGCTACCTGGGGTGTTGCAGTGGGAGTGATGCTGATGATTCTATCGGTAGCCATTGTGAAGGGCTTTCAAAATGAAGTAAGGGGAATGGTGATAGGCTTTGGTTCGCATTTTCAAGTGGTATCCAATCGAGATAATGTGAGCAAAGATTCCCAGCGCTTGCTTTTTGATAAGTCCGTTTATGAGAATCTGAAAAAAATTGAAGGTGTAAAACATGTTCATGTATTTGCGTCAAAACCGGGGATCATTGAATCAAAAGAGGGTTTGCAGGGTGTCGCAATAAAAGGAGTTGATAAGGATTACGATTGGCAATTTATCAGCTCAGTCTTAAAAGAAGGAAAAATTCTCGACGCAGATAGTCTTGAAGCAAATCAAGTGGTGATTTCAACCATCCTTGCCCGCAAGCTGAAATTGTCACTCGGGGACAAAGTGAGTATTTATTTTGTCAATGATCAAAATGATGCGCGTCAACGCAATTTCCGCATCGTTGGTATTTATGAAACTGGATTAGAGGACTACGATTCACAATATGTGTTTACCGATATCGGGCATGTTCAAAAACTCAGTGGATGGGGGTTGCAGGCTCAATTACTCATAGACACAGTTTGCACAGGAGAGCATATTCTTGTGGGGGCGGCCGGATTTGGTGGTGATGGGAACTATTCTTTTTCTTGGAGCAATCAAGATTGGGCAGGCGAGGGGCCGCATTTCCTCAAGGCCACGAGAGATACGTCATTTTTTGTGGTCTTGGATGATGGAGAAGATACAGAACGAGATACTGCTTTTGCAACCATCGATTTTCTGGACGATAATGCTACTACTTGTTCACCATTTGTAATAAAAACAATGACGGGCGGAGGCTCTCAAAGTCAATACATCGGCGGCTATGAAGTTCTTATCAGTGATTATGATCAACTACTTTCTGCTGATGATCGAATCTTTAATGCACTGCCATACGATCTTCAA
>CANGVZ010000047.1 GCA_947457285.1 Flavobacteriales bacterium
AATCGCTGGGTTTTCGATTACAGTGATTGCTCCAGAAGGCCAGCGAATAATCGCGTAGTCGATAGAAGTTGCATCGCCAATTCCAAAATGAAGTTGGTTGGTGTTTGTGATACCATAAGACTCACCGCTGCGCACATCGCGTACTTGAGTACCGAAAGCACCGTGAATTTCAACCACAGCACCCACAGCCATTTTATTAGAAATGGTTCCTTCTAAATCGAATACCACATAATGATTCGCATTGGTATTATTTAGGAAAAGAACGTTGTCATTATCGTTATCTGGCGTTACATAACCATCGCCATAAGTAGCATACAAGTCAAGGAAACCGTCGTGGTTGAGGTCACCAATAGCGAAGCTGTGCATGGTGTCAGAGTTTTGGAAAGTATTTGGAACATTTGTCCAAGTCTTATCACCATTGTTGCGGTAGTAACCGTGGTTACCACCAGCGTAAATGACATCTAAATAACCATCATTATCAAAGTCAGCCAATTTTCCTTGAAGGAAGAATCCGCTTACTTCGAGACCACTGCCTTCAGTAATGTCAGTGAAATATCCGAATCCGTCATTTTCATAGATTTCGAGCGTACCTGAGTGGGTTGTAATAAAGCAATCAAAGTCGCCATCGTTATCGATATCTCCGAAGTCAGCAGTCCAAGATTGCTCAAGATTTACCAAACCGCGGGCTGGGGCTTCGTCGCTATAGTTGTTTTGACCATCGTTTACCAACAAAACATTGGTACGACGTGGATCGTAAGGATCATTGATAAATTGACGGCACTTAGCGATAAGGCAGTCTTGATCGCCATCACGATCGAAATCGCACCATACCACACCGTAGTTACCACTGTTGTCGTTACCATTTACTTCTGGGTAAAACACCATATCGATCATCCCTACCCCATTTTCAAAAGTGCCATCACCGTTGTTGTGGAATAGTGCATTGTGACCATCATCGTGACAAGCAAAGCCATCAAGCCAACCATCGTTATCGATGTCAGCAAAACTGCAAGCCTGCATGAAAATGCTCGCCCAATTAAACGTGGTTAAGTTGGAGGTATTAGTTCCATCAATATCAAGCAAGTGAACACCGTCGTAGTTACCACCGCTCATGATTTCAGCCCATCCGTCGTTGTCAACGTCAGCGACAGTCATACCCCACTGGCTTGCGTTTGATACTGAACCGTAGCTAACTGTATTAAACGATCCGTTTGCCTGTTGATAAGCCACGTATACGTTTTCACTTTGATCTAAAATGACGATGTCGGCTCGACCGTCATTGTTAACGTCAGTAACGCCACCGCAGTTTCCACTGTTTTTGGCAGTACCACCAACACTACCCACTGAGAATGTCTGGGCGTTGGAAGAATTCGCAACAGCCCAGAGAGAAAGGGCCACTAAGTAAAATTTCTTCATTTGTGAAGTTTGATTTTTGTTTGGTTTTAAAATAATCCTCGACGCTAATATAATGATAGTTTTACTTTCACTACATCAACGAAATGCATTTGGTTTGTAAAACTTTGGAATACAATCCATGCTGCTATTACCCTCCATCATTTTGGATTTATTCACGCTGTCCTGGTAAACATTTTTGTGAGAAAGACGTTTAAAGTGCAAAAAGTTTACAAAACCTGCGAAAAATCATTGTCCTTTGAATGACTCGCACCTATATTGCGCCGAATTTCCAAGGAACATTATTCAGAAATCCACCTATGAGCGAAACAGCTAAATTGATTTTGGACGGCAAAGAATACGAATTGCCTGTTGTTGTTGGTTCAGAAAATGAAAAGGCCATCGACATTACCAAACTTCGTGACATCACCGGTTATGTCACTCTCGACAGTGGTTACAAAAACACTGGAGCTACCAAGAGTAATATTACATTCTTGGACGGAGAAACAGGAATTCTCTGGTACCGCGGATATCCTATTGAACAAATCGCTGAGTATGCTACCTTCTTAGAGGTTGCTTATCTTTTGATTTATGGAGAACTTCCAACTGAGAAGGAGTTAAACTATTTTACTAGTTCGATCCGCAATCACACGTTGGTACACGAAGATATGAAGCGCTTTTATGAGGCGTATCCAACAGGAGCGCATCCTATGGGTGTTTTGAGCTCCATGATTGCTTCTATGTCTACGTTCTATCCTGAATCACTCAACCCTAACCGTCCGTTCAAGGACATTGAGTTGACCATGCACCGCCTCATGGCTAAAATGCCAACATTGGCTGCTCAAGCACACAAAGTGAGCATTGGTCACCCAATCATGTACCCAAAGAACAGCTATAGCTACACAGAGAACTTCTTGCACATGATGTTCGCACTGCCCACATTCGACTATGAAGTGGATCCAGTAGTAGACGACGCTTTGAATAAACTTCTGATCCTGCATGCTGATCACGAACAAAACTGCTCTACATCAACGGTGAGAATGGTGGGGTCTTCACAAAGTAACCTTTATTCTTCTATTTCAGCAGGTATTGCCGCATTGTGGGGTCCTCTCCACGGTGGAGCCAATCAGGCAGTGATTGAAATGCTCGAGCGCATCAAAGCTGATGGTGGGGATGTTGCAAAATGGGTGGCAAAAGCGAAGGATAAAAACGATAGCTTCCGATTGATGGGCTTCGGTCACAGAGTTTACAAGAACTTTGACCCGAGAGCAAAAATCATCAAGAAAGCATGTGACGATGTTCTCAATAAACTGGGCATTCACGATCCGGTACTTGACATTGCAAAACAATTGGAAGAAGTGGCATTGAAAGACGAATACTTTGTAGAGCGTAAACTCTATCCAAACGTAGACTTCTATTCTGGCATTATTTACAGAGCGATTGGTATTCCTACCGAAATGTTTACTGTAATGTTTGCGCTAGGTCGCCTCCCAGGTTGGATTGCACAGTGGAAAGAAATGATTGAACAAGGTGAGCCTATTGGCAGACCTCGTCAAATCTACACTGGAGCAAATCTCCGTGATTATGTGCCACTCGCTAAAAGAGGATAATTCAAAATTTAGATATAAAAAAAACCGCTCAATGAGCGGTTTTTTTTATGTCGTTTCATCGAGTATTACTCAGAAATTTTTTAGCCATTGGCATCGACTTCCACGTGAACGCGTTTGCCATTGTGAAGGATATTGAACGCGAATCCCTTCCACTGCTTGGGCAATCGCGCATTAAACTGCAGCTTGCCATCGTATACACGCATTCCACCAAAACCCTGAACAACTGACATCCAGGTACCAGCCCTCGAAGTAATATGCAATCCTTCATGTGCCTCGTGGTTGTAGTCGTCCAAGTCAAGACGGGCGGTACGCAGATACATTTCATAAGCCTTTTCGTCATAACCAAGTGAACAAGCCAGAATAGAATGAACACAAGGCGAAAGTGAGCTTTCATGAACTGTCATTGGCTCATAAAAGTCGAAATTCTCCTTTAATACTTGCTTGTCAAAATGCTCTTCAAAGAAATATAGACCTTGAAGCACATCTGCTTGTTTGATGAAGCATGAACGTAAAATGCGATCCCAACTCCAATGCTGATTGATTGGTCTTTGATTGGAAGGAAGTGATGCTGCACTTCTTAATTCTTTGTCCAAAAATCCATCTTGTTGAAGAAAGATTTTTGTACCCTCTTTCGTTGGATAATACATCTTAGCCTCGATGTCTTTCCAACGTGCCACCTCTTTTTCTTCTTCAAAGTGATATTTAGCAGCCTTCTCTGCGTAGGCTGAAGGGTGATTCTTTTTGATATACTCGAGTACCTCACCACAATACTTCATACACCAAACTGCAATGTAATTGGTGTACCAGTTATTGTTTACGTTGTTCTCATATTCATTCGGTCCCGTTACGCCTAGCATGACATATTTTTGTTTGTCCTCGCTCCAGTGGATGCGCTGAGACCAAAAACGAGCAATTCCCAAAAGAACATCCCAGCCGTATTGAGCCAGATATTCTTTATCACCGGTGTAAGTGATATAATTGTAAATGGCATAGGCAATGGCACCATTTCGATGTATTTCTTCGAATGTGATTTCCCACTCATTATGACACTCTTCACCGTTCATGGTCACCATCGGGTAAAGCGCAGCACCGTTTTCAAAGCCTAACTTTTCTGCATTCTCAATCGCTTTTCCAAGTTGATTGTATCGATATACAAGCAGTTGACGCGCCACTTGTGCGTCTTTGGTAGCCATATAAAATGGAATACAATACGCTTCGGTGTCCCAATAAGTAGATCCACCGTATTTTTCACCAGTAAAGCCCTTTGGACCAATGTTCAAACGAGCATCTTCACCTGTATAGGTCTGATTTAGGTGAAAAATATTAAATCGAATTCCTTGTTGCGCCTCGGCATCACCGTCGATACGGATGTCAGCTAAATCCCAAATAGAAGCCCATTTAGCAATGTGGGCTGCATGCATTTTTTCAAAACCGTTTTCTTTTGCACGCTTAGCTGCTTTCACTGCGCTTTCAGCACAAACACCAGGAGAATAATTTAAAGAACTAACAAGTCCGATGTATTTGTAAAATACGATTTCCTTTCCTTTATCTGCTTTGACAGTGGCTGTGCTCCGCACGAGGCTATAGTCCATAGATGTTTGCCAACGAGCGCCTTCCAAAACACAATTCATGGCCACGGCCAACTCAAAATCTGTCTTTTTTGTTCTTGTCACCAATACACCCTCACCCTCTTGAACAGATTTAGAAACCTCTATCCAAAACTTCTCGTCGTAGTTAGAGTCATGGTTTTTAACATCACCATCCAAATATGGAGAGAATGTCACTTCACCCGAAAAATTCAAGGGCGTAAGGCTATATCGGATTGCTGCAGTTTCGTAATCGGCCATAGAAATAAAGCGAGTAACCTCCACCTTCATTTGCTTGGAGCGGCCGCCATCACGAAAACCAATCATCGACTCATTGAGGTGCACCACAAATGAACGCGTGAGTGTACCCTCTTTCATATTCAAGACTCTTCTGAACTCTGACACTTCCAATTTGGCCAGATCCAATTCTTCGCCGTCAATTTGGATGTCAATTCCTGTCCAATTGGTGCTGTTGAGCACTTTCGCAAAATATTCGGGATACCCATTTTTCCACCAACCCACTCTGGTTTTGTCAGGATAATAAACGCCAGCCACATAGGAACCTTGGAGCGTTGGACCGCTATACTTTTCTTCATGGCAAGCGCGCTGTCCGAAGGTGCCGTTGCCCAGAGAAAATATGCTCTCAGAACTTCTGTGATGTTTGGCTTCAAACCCCTCCTCGATGACGAGCCATGGGTCGGTTTTCAGGTATTTTATCATAATCTTCTAATCAGGGCCACAAAAAAAAGAAAGTGTACATGTTACACCAAGTATTTTTTAATAAAAGTCACAAAAAGTTATGACAAATCTAACCGTGTGACGTCTTTATTAATTATGTGAGTAACTTTTTTGGTTCAAAACATGCAACAAGGCATGCAAACTTTAATCTTGTATTTTACGTTGCAACTTACAAATACGCAGGGAAAACATGGTAGTGAAACTTCGACTTCTTCTATTAGTCTTTTTATTATCAACAACTTATAACCTATCAGCTCAACGATTAGATCAATTTACGCGTGAGCAAGAAAAGTTTTTAGAAGAACTCTCTGGCCTATTTAACGATGTTAAAAAAGGAACAGGAAAGGACTTCATTGAAAAAGAGTTTGGGCTCGTTTGGTTTCCTACAAACAAATACACCGCCCAGCAGCAGGAGATGATCTATGAGACTTTTGATATGTTTTTAAAAAACAAGAATAAAGTTTATCCAGACATCGAGAACTATGTTAAAGCCCTCATCGCCTTCCCTACGAGCGGTAAAACTGATAAAGACTTTTTGGAGTGGCAAACCGTATTGACGAAAATGATGGCGGACAAGAAAGTTCGCAAATTCGTACCGGAATTCATCGAAACATCTGTAGGACTCTTTACAGATCGCGTATTTTTTAGAAGTGAAGCTGTGCAATGGCAAAGTAGCAGCCCAGGCTTCAGGTTTGTTTTCGATACCATTCCAATGATTGAGTTTCCTGCTTTAGACTTGAAGTGTTACAGTAAAGGTGACAGCAGTGTTATATATCAAACCTCCGGGGCCTACTATCCAACACTGGAGCGTTTTTTTGGAGGAAAGGGGCGCATTACGTGGCAACGTGCAGGGTTTGATCCAGCAAAAACTTATGCGGAGTTCAATGATTACAACATTCGTATCAAAGGCGCAACTTTCGTAATCGATTCGGTAACATTTTATAATGAGTTTTTCGATAAGCCGCTTATTGGTCAGATAACAGAGAAAATTCTCGCGGATAAATCTGCCGCGAATGCTACTTATCCAAAATTTGAATCCTATTACAAACGATTACAAATTCAAAATATCGTAAAAGGAGTTGACTACGATGGCGGTTTTACTTTGGCGGGAACTAAACTAGCAGGATCTGGAACAAATGAAGAACCTGCGTTGCTCACTTTTTATAAAGACTCCAAAAAATTCCTTGTGGCGCGAAGTATTGAGTTTGATATTAAGCCCAATCAGATCGTGTCTAGACACTGCAACATAAGTTTCTATTTGGATAAAGACAGTATTACCCACCCCGATCTAAACCTCACCTTCGACAAGAAAACCCGACAACTGGTGCTTCTAAGAACCGAAGAAGGTGTATCGAAATCACCTTTTCAAAATACTTATCATAATGTCGACATGTATTTTGAAGCCATGTATTGGAACATCGATGATCCAATGATTAAAATGGGATCTCTCGAAGGTAGCACACAGCACATCGCTGCTTTCGAATCCAATACTTACTTTAAGAAAAAACGTTATGATTCGATGATGGGAATTAGCTACTCCCACCCTCTTTATGAGCTTAAAGATTTTTCTCAAAAAAATAAAAAAGAAGAATTCGCTACTATTGAATTAGCCAAGTTTACCAACAGTAGTGAAGAACAATGGCACCTGGTGTTGATTGATCTCAATAACAAGGGATTCGTGCAGTATGACATGAATGCACATTATTGTAAAATAAGACCTAAGCTCTATCACTACATTGAAAATAACATTGGTAAGAAGGACTTTGATGTAATTCAGTTTGCCAGTGAAGTCGAAGATGGCAGCAATGCTTCTCTCTCCTTGTTGAACTATGATTTGCTGATGAAAGGAGTTGAGAACTTCCAATTATCTGATTCGCAAAAGGTGGTGATCTACCCTCGCAACGGGGAAGTTCTCATGCGTAAAGACAGAAACTTCACATTCGGAGGGCGAGTTTTTGCAGGAAATTTCGAATTTATTGGTAGTGAATATGAGTTCACTTATGATGATTTTAAACTTGAACTATTAAAAGTAGATAGTTGTCGAATTTATGTGGAAGACGAAACAAGCGGAAAGGACATTTATGGAAACTATAATAAGCGCCGCATCAAATCGGTATTGAGAGATTTGGCAGGCAACATCAAAGTCGACTCACCAACGAACAAAGGAGGTTTTCACTCCTACGCCTATCCGCAATATCCGATATTTACCTGTACCAAGACTTCTTATGTTTATTGGGATGATAATGCAATTCAAAAAGGGGTTTACAAACGCGAAAAATTCTATTATCAAGTACAACCCTTTACAATTGACTCGCTAGACAACTTTACCAAAAAAGATTTGAAGTTTAATGGAACTCTCGTTTCTGGAGGAATATTCCCCGATATTGAAGAACCGCTGGTGTTGATGGAGGATTACTCACTTGGCTTCAAACGCAGCACCGGTGCGGGAGGATTGCCTGCTTATGGTGGAAAAGCAAAAGTAACAGCAGACTTGAAACTGGATTATAGCGGTCTCAAAGGCGGTGGAGATTTGGAGTATTTGACTGCCAAAGCAGCGTCAAAAGAATTTACCTTCCTACCCGACTCCACTCTTGGTCGAACGCATTCCTTTGTGAATCGGGAGCAAACAGCCAAGGTCGAGGTACCGAAAGCTATTTGTGATACTACAGATCTAGCCTTTTATCCAAGAAAAGATCTTTTGGATATCGCAAGCTTAAAAACACCTATTGACTTTTTTGAGAAAGAAGCTAACCTCACAGGCACATTGCACTTGAAACCGAGCGGAATGCGAGGCGAAGGTGTGATGGAGTTCAGTGGTGCTAAATTGACATCCAAAGACTTTTCCTACACTCGAAGAAAAATACTGGCCGATACCTCAGCATTCCAGCTCGCAGGAATGGGCGATGCTGGCGGACTTGCATTTAAGACAGACGATGTAAACGCCAATGTTGATTTTGATAAACGACAAGGTTTATTCAAAAGTAATGGTGGTGAAACCAAAATCGAATTCCCGAGCAATCAGTACATCTGCTACATGGACCAGTTTACTTGGTACATGGACAAGGATGAAATGGACTTGAGTTCGTCTCGCAAAGCTTCTGATGACCTCGTAATCGATACCAGTGAAGAATTTAAGAAAAGTAACTTCTTTAGCGTAGCAGAGGGACAGGACTCGTTAAACTTCCTGTCGCCTAAGGCAAAATATGATTTGAAAAAATCATTGTTGACCTGTCAAAAAATCGAATACATCATTGTTGCTGATTCTAAAATCACCCCAGATAGCGGTAAGGTTGTGATTCAGAAATATGCCGATATGCAGGAGCTAACACGTGCTCAAGTACTAAGCAACTATGTGACTCAATACCACAAGATGTTCAATTCAACCTTGAAAATCGAAGGACGCAATAAATACTTTGGAGAGGGTGACATCAATTATGTAGATGAAAACAAACGACTGCAGACCATACATTTGGACGAGATCAAAGTAGATACTTCGAAACAAACGGTAGGAAAGGGAAGTGTGAAAATAGAAGATCAATTCTTCCTATCACCCGCGTTTGAATTCTATGGTAATTTCGAGCTAGCCGCTAATCAGCAATACTTAACTTTTGATGGGGGAGCAAAAATCCTTCACAACTGTGAAATGCTAGAACGCACTTACTTCAAGTTTAGATCGGAAATTAATCCTCTTGAAATTTACATCCCTGTTGATACCACCATGCGCGACATGGACTATAGTAAGCTTGGAGCGGGGGTAGTAGTGACCGATGACTCACCTATGGATGTTTACGGTGCATTCCTGAGTAATAAAATTGATCCACAAGACAAAGCAATTGTGGAAGCTTATGGTTATCTCTATTTTGACAAAACAGGAAGAAAATATTTAATTGGTTCTAAAGAAAAAATCAAACAGCCTAAGCTTCCTGGAAATCTTGTTGTCTTGAATACTGAAGGGTGTGAACTTTTTGGAGATGGGGTGATGAACTTCAACGTGGATTATGGTATGGTGAAGATGCGCAACGTTGGGGATATGAAGTATAGAATCCAAAAAGACGAAATGGAAAGTCAGACCACTGGACTATTCAACTTCCCATTTATTGAAAATGGAATCAAGCGCATATCCGATCAGATTGAACAATGGCCAAACCTTACCCCTGTCGACCTCGCTAAGACGAAATACGAAAAGGGTCTGGTGGAATTATTAGGAACAGAAAAATCGGATAAATTGATTTCTGAATTGAATCTCAGCGGCCAATTGAAACGTGTGCCTGATGAGTTATTAAGCACCTTCTACTTCGCTGATTTGAAGTGGACCTGGAACTCTGTGGACGAAACCTTTAGCACGGTCGGACCGCTTGGTATCGCAAGTATTGACAAGAAACAATTGTTCCGATACGTAAAAGGTAAGATTGAAGTCGAGCGCCGACGTAATGCTGATGTGTTGCGTATTTACATCGAGCTTGACGCAGGCACTTGGTATTTCTTTGAATACAAGTTGGGAATCATGAATGTGTTGAGCTCGGATAAGGAATTTGCTACCATATTGACCGATGTCAAAGATGAAAATCGCAAGTTTGAAGAAAACAAGCAACGCTTCACATACCAATTTGTAACTTCCAAAAAGAAACGTGACGACTTTGTGGCGCGCTACCCAGATTTGGACTAATGTAACCTTTTGAAATATCTCTCGTTTATGTGCAGAACAACCTGACAAAAACACAGATATGACACATGTACAATTAGAACAAATGTCGAGCTTGGTAAACACGCTTCGCCTATTGCAACAGCGTATGTCGCGCACAAAGACCATGTTTCCATCGCACCATGAAGAATTGGAGCGTCGCTACAATCAATTGCTAGCGGAAGCAAAGAAGAATAAGATTACACCGCCATGGTTGGCAGCGTAATTTAGGAATCACAGAAATCTTGACTCATTTAATAGCCAACCGGTGATGCTGCGGCGTACCC
>CANGVZ010000048.1 GCA_947457285.1 Flavobacteriales bacterium
ATGATTAAGCTCACAGTAGAACAAATCGAGGCCATTGTTCGTCCGTGTGGGCTTTCGCCTGCAAAGAGCAAAAATATCCGCCGTCTTTCAGAGATCCTTATAGAGAAATACGACGGCGAAGTACCGCTATCGTTCGGAGCTCTGGAAGAATTGCCAGGCGTCGGTCACAAAACCGCATCGGTGGTAATGGCACAGGCCTTTGGTGTTCCGGCATTCCCTGTGGATACACATATTCATCGACTCATGACGCGTTGGAAATTGACAAATGGAAAAAGCGTAGAACAAACTGAGAAAGACGCTAAAAAGCTGTTTCCAGAGGTTTTGTGGAATAAACTGCATTTGCAAATTATCTTTTATGGTCGAGAATATTCTCCAGCCCGCGGTGATCTTTCCAACGATTTCATCACCACATTTATCAACCAGAAAAAGAAAAAATGAAATCCTATAAAAAAGGTTGGCGCAATAACTATAACAGCAAGCTGAGCTATTTTGAAATTCTTGGAAAGGATATAAAGTTTTATTTCAAGGACTTGAAAAAGCGCTTTCAGAATGGCGGCAAACTTCCAGTTATCGTCGTTTCTCCCGACTTCCCAAGTAAGAGAACAACCATTTTCAAAATTGCGGACGCTCTGCAATACCGAATCACCAATCAACTGTTGACCAATCCTAATGTGGTATTATACTTCGAAGATATTACCCACGGAAGCTCAAGTGCATTGAATGCTCATTATCCGAATCAAATTGTCATCAACAAGAATTGTACGGATATTTCAAAGAAAAATGTTGATCTAATTCATTTGAAAGTATTTGGTTACAATA
The DNA here is from genome assembly GCA_947457285.1 of Flavobacteriales bacterium. Lineage (GTDB taxonomy): Bacteria > Bacteroidota > Bacteroidia > Flavobacteriales_D > Sanyastnellaceae > JAIXWP01. The sequence goes on from CANGVZ010000048.1 coordinate 820, forward strand.
CCACTATTGATCCTAAAATGTATTCCGGAATAGCGGTAGAGAAATCGGATGAAAACGCATTACATGATGGACGAAAAATCAATTGCCCAATTAATGAAACAAAGGATTCTGCAATTTATCAATTGCTCATCAATAATGATTTTGACGAGCAATATGTAGTGGACTATCGCGTGCCTGTGATTCAGTTTCAGGTGCCTTTGGTTTATAAAAAGTTTAAAAGTAAAGAAGTACGCTTCACAAATGAAGTTTCATTTTCCGAAATGCACGAACCAATCAGTATTTTTTCAAATGAAGAGCTCAATAAATTAGGAGAATTTGCCAAAGCAATGGGAGCAGAATTTTGCGAACTCGATGTGCTCCGACACACGGATGGCAGAATCTTCGTGATAGATGTGAACAAAACTCCATATGGTCCGCCAGCAGGTTTAGCTGAAAATAAAAAAGCCGTTGAATTGCTGGCAGCAGCATTCCAACGGGCTTTTCTAAAATAAAATCAATATCTTATTCTGAAGCGAAACGCTCTACTACATTTTGAGTTACACCAGTGATGCTAAATCCACCATCGTGGAAAAGATTCTGCATGGTTACATAGCGAGTGAGATCGCTAAACAAGGCCACACAATAATCTGCACAAGCTTCTGCGTCCGCATTGCCAAGTGGTGACATTGCTTCGCTATAATTGATGAATCCATCAAAACCTTTTACTCCACTACCCGCTGTTGTCACAGTTGGTGATTGAGAAACGGTATTGATTCGCACCTTTTTAGAGGTGCCGTAATGATAACCAAAACTTCGCGCAATACTCTCGAGAAGTGACTTTGCGTCTGCCATGTCATTATAATCAGGGAAAATACGTTGAGCTGCTATGTAGGTCAACGCTACAACAGATCCCCAATCATTCAAAGCATCTTTTTTATATGCAGTCGCCAACATTTTGTGCAAGCTAATGGCACTTACGTCCAATGTTTGACGATACCATTCGTAGTTCACATCAGTGTAGTGACGTCCTTTTCTAACGTTGGGAGACATTCCAATGCTATGGAGAATAAAGTCCACTTTACCACCGAAGTGTTCCATTGACTGATTGAAAAGGTTGTCGATGTCTTGCTCATTTGTAGCATCAGCGGCGATGATCGGGCAATTACCCAACTTAGCTGACAATTCTTTGATTTCACCCATGCGCATTGCGATAGGAGCGTTTGTCAAAACAATTTCTGCACCTTGTTCGTAAGCCTTTTCAGCCACTTTCCAAGCGATTGACATATTATTTAAGGCACCACTTATGATTCCTTTTTTTCCTTTTAATAGATTATTCGACATAAGGTCAATAGGTTTATTTGAGCAACAAAGCTAAAAGGATTTTTCAGAAGACAATGAACTAGAAATCGAACGGGCGGCAATTATCGATGTCGTCCATGCAGCCTGGAAGTTAAAACCACCCGTCACAGCGTCAATATCCAATACTTCTCCCGCGAAATACAATCCTTTAAATCGCTTCGCTTCCATGGTTTTAAAATCAATTTCCTTGAGATCTACTCCACCGGCTGTTACAAATTCGTCTTTAAAGGTAGACTTACCATCTACGACAAACTTTGATTGGATGATTGCCTTGGCCATTAAGTCTATAGTCTTATTCGAAACATCTGCCCATTTAAGTTGGCTACTTGTGTACTCCTGAACAAGAGATATCCATAGTCTCATTGGTAATTCCACCGGCGAAAAGGAGTGAACTAACTTTCGAGGCTGCTCTGTTCTAATATCTTTGAAATAATCTGAGAGACTTTCTATGTCTTCGTTTGCGAGCCAATTGACGATAATTTCAAATTTGTAATCGCATTGAAATAAATCACGTGCCGCAATTGCTGATAGTTTAAGAATTCCGGGTCCACTTAGTCCCCAATGTGTAACAAGCACTGGCCCTGCAGCTTCAATCTTTAGCTTTGGCAAAGTGACAAAGGCATGCGCAGAAGACAATCCAGCCAAACCTTCCAAACGTTTATCCTTTATATTAAAAGTGAAGAGTGAAGGCACCTGATCGATCATATTGAAGCCGAAGTCTTGGAGTTTCTGCCACATTTGAGGACTACTTCCCGCTGCTATTACTACAGCATCGCTCATGATTGCGCCACCGCTCGTAGTATGTACTGCCCATTTATGTGTCTCTTCATCAAAGTTCAATGACTCAAGTCCATTTTGGGTTTCAATTTTTATATTCTTCTTTTCTGCTTCTTTTAAAAAACAATCAATGATCGTTTGTGATGAATCTGTTATTGGAAAAGTACGATTGTCATCTTCCACTTTTAACTCTACTCCCCGGTTGGCAAACCACTCAAATGTGTCTCCAGTGCTAAACTGATGAAAAGGACCATTTAACTCCTTTGACCCACGGGGATAAAACTTTACCAGTTCTTTTGACTCGAAGCAAGCGTGTGTTACGTTGCATCTGCCTCCTCCACTGATCTTTACTTTAGATAAAAGTTTATTTGATTTTTCTAAGATGAAAATTCTAGTTCCACTTGGTGCATCAATATTGATTGCTGTGAAGAATCCAGCAGCACCTCCTCCGATAATAACGATGGTCTTTGACATTGCGGCGCAAGTTACGAAACGTATATAACCAAAAAGTCCCACCTCGTTGGCGGGACTTAATGGCTTAAACTGAAAAACTAAAAACTATCGTAATTGTTTTGAGCCAGGACGGCTCAACTCAACTAACTCTTTATGTGTATTAAGGTACACTACCTAAATACGTAGCAAATATATATGGATTTCTTCAATACAGCAAATTCCCTAACTTTTAATTAACGATTTTTGACATCAACAAGTTAGATAGACTGATTTAAAGCATTTTTGCTTCGCTGAATTTCATTAATTTTTCGTTGGATGGGAAGATTTTCCCTGGATTCAATATTGAATTTGGATCAAACACTTCTTTGATTCCCTTCATGAGTGCGAGTTCTGTTGTGTTAAATACCAAACCCATGTATTCTTTCTGAACATATCCAATCCCATGTTCTCCGCTTAGCGTTCCATTCAGCTTTACACATAAAGAAAAAATTTCCCCTATCGCATCTCTTAGTGTATGATTCCACTGTTCTTCCGTCAGATCGCCTTTAATGATATTGACATGCAAATTACCATCTCCTGCATGTCCATAGCAGACCGATTTGAAACCGTATTTAGCACCAATATCTTTTACTCCTTTTAACAACATAGGCAACGTAAAACGCGGCACGACAGTATCTTCCTCTTTATAAACACTATTCGACTTTACAGCCTCACCTACTCTGCGTCTCAATTTCCAAAGTTGATTTTTTTGTGTTTCATCATCAGCGAAGAGAATTTCGCCAGCTCCAAACTCACTTACCACTTGTGAGATTTTTTCGCAATCAGCCATCATCGCTTCCATGTGGTTTCCATCTACCTCTATGAGCAAATGCGCTTGCACATTGGCCTCAACGGGGAGTTGAACATCGGTAACAAATCGAAGTGTCCAATCAATTGCATCCCGTTCCATAAACTCTAATGCACTCGGAACAATGCCGGCTCGAAAAATTGCGGCCACCGCTTCGCACGCTTTCTCTGCTGACTCAAAGGGAACCAACATCAACAAATCCATAGAAGGCTTGGGAATCAGCTTTAAGACAGCTTTTGTGATAATACCGAGCGTTCCTTCGCTGCCTACCATGAGTTGGGTAAGATTATAGCCTGTACTATTTTTTAAAGTGTTGGCACCAGTGTTAATGACTTCGCCAGTGGCCGTTACTACTTCAAGGTTGAGCACAAAATCTTTCGTGACGCCATACTTCACTGCATGTGGCCCACCTGCATTTTCCGCTAAATTACCTCCGATAAAACAACTTCCTCTGCTGCTTGGATCTGGAGGATAATAGAGTCCTAGCTTCTGAACTTCTTCCTGAAGCACTTGTGTGATCACTCCAGGCTCTACATGCACCTGTAAGTTTTCTTCATCTATTAATAGTATCTTGTTGAAACGCTCCATCGACAGACCTACTCCACCCATCAGGCTCAGCGCACCTCCACTTAATCCTGTTCTCGCTCCAATGGGAGTCACTGGGATTCTCTTTTCATTGCAGTGCTTCATTATAGACGCTACCTCGCTGGTATTGCCTGGCTTGAGAACTACTTCTGGTGCAAAAACAAGATCTTCTGTTTCGTCATGTCCGTATGCTTGGCGAACTTCTATGTCTGACGAAACATATGCTTGTCCGATGATACCTATAAAGTACTTGATATCATTATCATTGATGGTTGCGTAGTCGGTCATAGTGCGAATTAAAGTAGGCATTATGTTTGAAATTCCAAAAGCACAAAAAAATACTAACACCGCTCACGTAATAGTTTTGAACCTAGTAAGAAATGCTATTACATTCGTCCAAATCTAAATTATAATATGAAAAAGTGGCTAACGCTGGCGCTCGTATTTCAATGTGGCGTCATTTTCTCTCAAAACAACCTTACCAATGAATTGATCTGGGGAAGCCCAGAATTTAGTGCTGATGCCGTGTACGGTCTAAACTCCATGAATGATGGTGTACATTATACTGCACAGGAAGACAGCGATGCACAGGGCACAAGTATCGTAAAATATAGCTATGCTACCGGCGAAAAAGTAGCGACCATTGCCTCAGCCAAAAGCATATTTGGCAATACCGATAAGTCTTTTGACGGCTATGAGTTTAGCAGCGATGAAACAAAAATTCTAATTCAAACAGAAACTGAACAAATTTATCGTCATAGCTTTTCAGCAAATTATTTTATCCACGATCTCGCCACTGGAAAGACCATACCTATTTCCGACCAAAAGAAAGGAAAACAGCGTTTGGCAAGTATTTCACCAGATGGAACCAAAGTAGCATTCGTTAGGGATAATAACTTGTTTTATACAGACTTGAGAACGCGGGAGGAGCATGAAATTACAAAAGATGGTAAGTGGAACGAAATCATCAATGGCGCTACCGATTGGGTATATGAAGAAGAATTTGGTTTTGATCGCGGTTTTTATTGGAGTCCAAATGGAAGTCATATCGCTTATTACAAGTTTGATGAAAAGGAAGTGCGCGAATTTGGTATGGATATGTATGGTGCCTTATATCCAGATCGCTACACTTTCAAATACCCTAAAGCCGGTGAGCGCAATAGCAATGTAAGTATTTGGGTTTTCAATGTAATGACTGAAATGAACCAGCGTGTAAACACTGGCACTGAAACTGACATTTATTTCCCCAGAATTACTTGGGGTGTGGGTTCTAATCAATTGGTGGTGATGCGTCTGAATCGTCATCAAAATCATCTCGAATTTCTTCTTAGTGATATGACTAAAGTGCAGCCTTTTGAAATAGAAAGCACCGTCATTTTTAGTGAAAAGGCAGATACTTATATCGATGTAAATGATGCACTCACATTTTTAAAAGATGGCAGCGGGTTTATTTGGAATAGTGAACGTGACGAATTCAATCATCTTTATTTATTTGATCTTACAGGAAAAGTTGTTGCTCAGCTTACAAAAGGTGAATGGGATGTGGTTGATTTTTACGGTCTCGATGAAGCGACAAATATCGTTTATTACAGCGCAAGCACCAATGGAGCGATGGATAAGCAGGTTTATTCTTTTGAATTCAAAAAGAAAAAAGCAAGTCCGAAAAAAATTAGCACCAAAAAAGGAGTGAACGGGGCGGAGTTTTCGAAAGGATTCAAATACTACATCATGCAACACAGCGATGCCAACAGCCCTGCACAATTTACATTGTATGATGCTTCTGGAAAGCAAATAAGAGTGCTAGTGGACAATAAAACTTTATCTGAAAAATTGACCAAGTACAATTTGACCAAGAAAGAATTCTTTCAATTTAAAAACTCCGACGGCGTCGATTTGAATTGTTGGATTATGAAGCCCAAGAATTTTGATGCTTCAAAGAAATATCCTGTTTTAGTGGCGATCTATGGAGGACCAGGGCACAATACAGTAATGGATCAGTGGGAAGGCAGAAATTATATGTGGCATCAGATGTTATGTCAGGAAGGATACATAGTGGTAAGTTGTGATCCACGTGGCACACAATATCGCGGAAGAAAATTCAAGCATGCTACCTATATGAATTTGGGTAAAGCGGAAACCAATGATTTTATTGACTTAGCAAAATATCTTCAGAGTCAGTCTTATGTAGATGGTGCGCGCATTGGTATACAAGGATGGAGTTATGGAGGCTATATGAGCTCACTTTGTATGACGAAAGGTGCAGATTATTTCAGCACAGGAATAGCGGTGGCGCCTGTCACAAACTGGAAGTATTACGATAGTATTTACACAGAGCGCTTCATGCGCACGCCACAGGAAAACAGTGGAGGATATGAGAATAACTCTCCTATCAATTTTATGCAAGCACTCAAAGGAGATTACTTATTGATCCATGGAAGTGCGGATGACAATGTTCATTTTCAGAATACGATGGATATGATCACTGCGCTGGTCAAAGCCAATAAACAATTCGAGCAATTTGTATATCCCAACAAAAATCATGGAATATACGGAGGCAATACGAGGGTACACCTCTACAATAAAATGACGAATTTCCTGAAAACCAATTTATAAGGATAAAAACAAAAGCCCTCTCTTGAAGAGGGCTTTTTATTACATTTGGCGGATACCTATATAACCAAAGAATCATTTATGAGCGAAAAATCTTCTACTAAACATCCTTTCGGGTTGTATCTGCTATTTGTTACCGAAATGTGGGAGCGATTTAGCTACTATGGAATGCGTGCAATCTTCATGCTTTTCATGGTTAAAGTTTTATTATTGAATGATAAAGAAGCATCTCAAATCTATGGTAGTTACACAGGCCTTGTTTACCTAACCCCTCTCCTCGGTGGATATTTATGCGACCGCTATCTAGGAAATAGAAGGAGTATTTTAATCGGTGGAATTTTGATGGCGATTGGCCAGTTTTTCATGTTTTTGAGCGCAAGTGCAGGAGCAGAAGGTGGAGTTCCATTGATGTGGACGGGGCTCACTGCTTTGATTGTTGGTAATGGTTTTTTCAAGCCTAACATCTCAACGATGGTGGGTCAACTTTATCCTGAAAATGACCGTCGTATTGATAGTGCATTTACCATCTTTTACATGGGTATAAACCTGGGCGCATTTTTTTCTCCGCTCATCTGTAGCTCATTTACAGATTACAAATGGGGCTTCCTTGCAGCTTGTATAGGAATGCTTTTGGGACTTCTAACTTTCGTAGCATTACAAAACAAACATTTGAAAACAGAAGCAGGCATTGAAATCGGTAAGACAGTAAAACCACTTGACGCCAAGGCAATCCTGATGATCATTGGCTCCATTGGTATTATATTCTTTATGTTAAACTTCAAACAATGGTTTCAGTCAGAAATAGAAATCATTTCCTATCTGATTTATGGTTCGATGATCGTGATGCCAATATTAATTCTAACTGACAAGTCACTAACGAAACAAGAAGTACAACGAATCCTTGTCATATTCATTCTCGCGTTTTTCGTAATTTTCTTTTGGGGCGCATTCGAGCAAGCAGGAGCATCGCTCACATTGTTTGCAGACCGTCAGACAGATAGAAATATCGGTTCTTGGGAAATGCCTGCGGAGTACTTTCAATCCATAAATCCGCTCGCGGTGATTGCGCTTGCTCCTTTATTCTCTCTATTGTGGGGCTTTCTATACAAAAGAAACAGTGAACCTTCTTCGCCTACCAAAATGGCTTATGGCCTTGCCTTAGTAGCATTGGGCTATGTTGTAATTGCTATCGCAGTAAAAGGGTTGGGAATGGGCGAGAAAGTGAGCATGTGGTGGCTTGTGGCTCTTTACGTGATCCATACAATGGGAGAACTTTGCCTCTCACCTATTGGCCTTTCCATGGTTTCTAAGCTTTCGCCAATACGTTTATCTTCTCTTATGATGGGCACTTGGTTCTTGGCTAACGCTGCGGCAAATAAATTTGCCGGTACTTTGAGTGCGCTTATACCTCCCTCCGAAGTGACTGCTGACACTCAGTATCCTAGTTTCGCAGGATTCCAAATCACCAATCTCTATGAGTTTTTTATGCTTTTCATCGTGATGACAGGAATTGCAGCTGCAATACTATTTGTGCTCAGCAAGACGCTTCAAAAAATGATGAATACGCCAGCAGCTCCATAAATTTTATATTATGTGGTCTAAACACCCCAAATCTTTACCTTTTCTTTTCCTTTCTGAAATGTGGGAGCGTTTTGGCTACTACTTGATGATAGGTATTTTCACTCTTTATCTTAAAGACACAGAAGCTGGTTTCGGAATGAGTGAAAAACAAAGCGCGGACTTATATGGGACCTTCATTGCCCTTGTTTTTCTCACTCCCTTCTTAGGAGGCTTGATTGCAGATAGATACTTGGGATATTATAAGTCTATCATTATTGGAGGACTCTTCATGGCGGCAGGTTATATGCTGATGGGAGTTAAGTCTTTGCCCGTGCTGTATTTGGCTATGTTTCTGGTTATAGTTGGTAATGGCTTTTTCAAACCAAACATTTCAACGTTATTAGGTAGTTTTTATAGCGAGGATAAATATAAGACCCTCAAAGATGAAGGTTATAATGTCTTTTATATGGGCATTAACATTGGGGCCTTTGTATGCAATTTCTTCGGTGCGGCACTTTATAACGTGCTTGGTTGGAGTTGGGCATTCTTTGCTGCTGGTGTAGGAATGATTATCGGTGTTATTGTCTTCATGATTGGAGCCAAACACTACGGAAATCATACCTTACCTAAAGGAACAAAAGAAGGTGATATGCCTCTCTCACGAATAACGCTGGTAATATTATTGCCCTCTATCGTTTTCGGAGTTATCGGATGGTTTATAAAAGGTGTAGAGTCAGCACAAAATCCTTCATCTGCAATTTTCGGTAGTGATAGCACTGATGCATTTATATTTGCTTGTATTCCTGTCATTCTATTTTACACTAGTCTCTTTGTTAAGGCTAGGCCCGAAGATAAAAGGCCTATTGGCGCCTTGCTCACAATTTTTGCTGTGGTAATTATGTTTTGGGCTGTTTTCAAGTTGAATGGAACAGCTTTGAATACATGGGCCAACAACTACACCGACCGAACGGTAACTGGAACAACAGGGGAAGTAATGTCTTCCATAAAATTGGCCTCCGAAATTACTTATGAAAAAGATAGTGTATTCGCGACAGACGCTCAGTTCAGACCTATTAAGGAAAATGGGGCGAAAGTAAAAGTGTATGAGTATCCTGCATATTTCAAAAACGTTTCAGCGAACAAACTTCCGAAGGAGGGAAGCAGCATTCAAGTGTGGACGACCAATCTTAGTCAGTCTATAAATCCATTTTGGGTAATCTTGTTGACTCCATTGATTGTCGCTTTTTTTTCTTTTTTGAAAATCCGACAAAAAGAGCCATCGACTCCTGTA
>CANGVZ010000049.1 GCA_947457285.1 Flavobacteriales bacterium
AATTTTGGATTCATCGAAGACATGCGCCACCTCTACGAAGAGAGCATCGCTGAAGAAATGATGAAATAATTCATTATGGGATTATTCAAATTCGCCTGGTCATCAGAAGGCAAGAAAATTTTGGTGAAAATATTAGCAGTCTACATCGTGCTCGGTATTTCGGTGTGGTTGTTTCTCGCGTGGTACACCGATCATGGAGAACAGATCAGTGTTCCCGACTTGAGTGGAATGTCATTGGAACAAGCCAGTGCCGCTCTTGAAGAACGTGATTTATCGCTATTGGTAGTGGATAGTATTTATGATAGAAAAGGAAAAGGTGGAATAATAGTCAACCAAGACCCACGACCTGATTCCAAAGTGAAGGATGGACGACAAGTCTTTGTTACCGTCTATCGAAAGCTGCCTCCGCAAGAGACCATCAACATTGAGGAAGGGGATTTTGCTCAAGTGGCGATTATCAAGTTAAAAAACAAAGGCATCGATTATACCGTAAAGGAAGTTCCAAATAATAGCATGGTGGGTGCAGTTCTAAGCATCACCCACAAAGGGAAGAGACTTAAACCCGGAGATAAAATTGGAAGAGGAGAAAAGGTTGTTTTGTCGATTGGTGTGAGCACACAAACCGATGTGCGCATCCCTAATTTGCAGGGTATGAGTTATGCCGGAGCCATGGCTGTTTTGGATAGTCTCAACTTGTTGGGTCAAGCATTTTTTATGTATGATGTGCAATCTTCGGCCGATTCTGCCGTTGGTCGCGTTTGCGAACAAGATCCTCCTTTTGATCCCGAGGGACCTGGTGTTTCTCCTGGCAAGTTGGTGGATTTTAAACTTTACAATACTCCCTGCCCGGAGGACATACCTTAATCAACCTATGATGATTAGACCTCTCGTTTTTTTTCTTGCACTTTCTCTTTCATTGGTCGGCGCTGCTCAAGAGGTAGAGTCTGATTTAATTTTTGATATAGAAAAAAATAGACAATACGAATTGGATAAACGCAGACCGGGCGTTGAAAGAGGCGGCGGCGCTTTACCGTTGCCGTTCTTTGACGACTTTTCACGTTACTCCTTACTCACCACAGACCCCAATATTCCTGCTTCTTATCAAAGATGGGAAGACGATCAGGCACGCATAAACAACACTTTTGCAATGTCTCCCATTACTATCGGCGTAGCCACGTTGGAAGGTCTTGATAGAACAGGTTATCCCTACGACTTCGATGATCAGTATGCTGAGGGGCCAGCAGATACACTCACTTCTGTTCCGATCAATCTTGGCGGTTATACTGAGTTTGATAATGTTTACCTGGTGTTTCACTACGAAGGCGGAGGTTTTGGAAATGCACCAGAAGGGGAGGATTCTCTTTATCTCGATTTCTACTCGCCTTTCGGTCAAGGCGAATGGTTTCAACGTTGGTCTGTCGGAGGATCAGCAATGACCAGCTTTGAACGCGTATTCATCCATATTACCGAACCGGAGTATCTCTTAAATGGTTTTAGGTTTAGATTTAGAAATCATGCAACCATATCTGGTAATTATGATATGTGGCATTTGGATTATATCATCATGGATCAGCAGATCAATCCGGAGACTTTTGATTATGATGAGGTAGCCATGCAATATCCTGTACAGCGGGTGCTCAATACATTTACCGCTATGCCTTGGACCCATTTTCAAAGCAATCCAGAAGGATTCATGGCAGACAACTTTGTATTCTATCAACACAATGCAGGACCGAATGCTGAGAACATCGCTTCTGGTTGGAATATTACCTATGATGGCGTCACCACAGACTTTCCCGGTCAGACTTTCAATGTATCTGGCAACGCACAGCAAGAAATCGTTACTACGGGGAATTTAAATGGCTACGTCTTCGATCCAACAGTGACAGATACATGTGCCGTTTTTGATTTTTGTGTCTACCATAATCCAACCGACGCCTATCTTCAAAACGATACCACTTGTTTCCGTCAAGATTTTTCAGACTATTATGCCTACGATGATGGAAGCGCGGAAAGAGCTTTCGCAGTGCAGGCTGCGGGAGGAATGCTAGCACTTCGTTTTCAAAGCGCTATCACTGACACCATCATCGGTATTCGAGTGCATTGGACACCTTATGGCAACGACCCAAGCTTTTCTCCTTTCCTTTTGAGGCTGTGGAATGACGCAGGGGGATTGCCGGGTAACGAAATCATTGAGAATTTTACATTCCATAATCCTCAATATTATCAAGACGGCTACGATATTTTCAGCTTCTATGCTTTTGATACTCCGGCCGAAGTATCGGGAACATTTTATGTGGGCTGGGTGCAGAGCGATGCGGTTTTGTATAATGTGGGTAATGATAAAAACATAGATAACAATACTGGAAAACTATTCATCAAACTTCCTAATTCCAATTGGCAACAAAGCGGAATTACCGGCAGTGTCATGATTCGTCCAGTGTTCAAATCGAACAAAACGCCAATTGTTTCGGTGAAAGAGAATACAATTGAGAATACCTCCATTTATCCAAATCCCGCTCAGGATAGATTGATACTTCAAGGTCTTGCTATAGGTGAAAAGTTTCAGATTCAAATCTTTGACATGTCTGGCAAACTCGTAATGACCGAACAAACGTTCGGTAATGGGCAGAATGAGCTTCAGCTCAATGATTTGGAAAGAGGGTATTATATTCTTCAAATCTCCAATCAAGCGGGAAGTACAGTCAATCACAAATTGATGATCGCTGAGTAAAGATGAAAGACGAAGATGTGCAGGAGATAGAGAATGATGACGAGCTCTTCGAGCATCATCGTGTGGTGGCGGATCCTGGACAAGGTTTGATTCGATTGGATAAATTTCTGGTTGACCGTTTAGAAAAGACTTCTAGAACTCGTATTCAAGCTGCCTGTGACTCTGGCTTCGTCAGAGCGAATGGTGCTCCTGTGAAGAGCAGTTACAAGGTCAAACCGAAGGATGTAATCACCATCGAAATGCCCTATCCCGTAAGGGAGATAGAGTTGATACCTGAGAATATTCCCATCGAAGTGCTTTATGAAGACGAAGATTTACTTGTTTTAAACAAGGCAGCAGGAATGGTGGTACATCCAGGGCACGGAAATTATTCGGGCACTCTTGTCAATGCCGTCATGTTTCATTTGAAGCAGCAACCAATGAAAGCGGCCAAAGAAGAGGCGAGGCCAGGACTTGTGCATCGTCTTGATAAACTTACAACAGGGGTAATGGTGATGGCAAAAAATGACCATGCATTAGCGCACTTGTCAAAACAGTTTTTTGATCGCACTATCAATCGCCGCTATGTCGCATTGGTATGGGGTGATGTTGAAAAAGACGGAACGATCATCGGTAATACGGGACGTAGTATTCAGGATAGAAAAGTATTTACCGTCTATCCTGATGGCAGCGCGGGCAAACATGCAGTCACCCATTACAAAGTGTTGGAAAGGCTCGGATATGTTAGTCTTGTAGAATGCAAGTTGGAAACAGGCCGCACGCATCAGATTCGCGTTCATATGAAATATATCGGTCATACGCTGTTCGGCGATCCAGAGTATGGCGGAGATAAAGTTTTGAAGGGCACTACATTCAATAAATACAAACAATTCGTCGAGAATTCCTTTAAGATATTGCCTCGTCAGGCGCTGCACGCGCGATTGCTAGAGTTTACACATCCTACTTCGGGAAAGTGGATGACATTTGAAGTGCCTCTTCCTTCGGATATGGAACAAGTAATGGATAAATGGCGCAGGTATGCCGGCAATCCTGAGGTGCATCACGATGATGACGGAGGCCAATAGTCCAAATTTTTCAAGTATTCAATCCCTTCTTTTTTCAAGGTTCGATGCCCTAATGGGAGGAGTTCAATATACACAGGATACTTTTTTTTATACGTCTCCAATACTTTACCATGGCTTGGAGGAATGATTGGGTCGTGCTTTCCAAAGGCGATGACGATTTTTTTTAGCTGAAAATGATTATTGAAGATTTTATCAAAGTCAGGCCAGCAGAGGGAAAGAGCAGACCACACCGTTTTTACTTTTGACAAGCGATCGTGATTTTCGAGTTGATACTTTACAAAGTTGACCTTTGTCATTGGGACAAAACGCAGCTTACCTAAGAGCGTTACAACATTAACGGCATATCGGCTGTGGTCGAGCGCAAAGTGTAAGAGTTTTTTTCCAGCCCAATTCTCATTTCCAAATTTATAGAGTGTTGATTTCATCAAACCATCAGGAGAAAAAAGGGTCGCAGACAGAACCATTTCGGGTAAGACTTCCAAGGTGACCAAAGACATTCTGCCACCGAGGCTATAACCACATAGGTGAAAAGCCTTTACTTTTTCTTTCTTACAAATTTGGAGGATGAGATCTTTCCATTCTTGTTTGGTAATGGGATCGTTTTTCTCTCTTTTTGGGTGAAAAAATGAATCACCATGGCCGGGAACATCTATAGCAATCAAGCGCTGATGTTGTGGAATATGTTCAGAAATCGGGCTGAAATCTTCTTTTGGATGTCCGAATCCGTGGAAACCAATGATTACTTCGTCGCCGCTACCGTAAATCCGATATGCGATTTTTAATGATTTATCGACATTTTCAACGAAGCCATTCATTTGGCCTAAAGTAGTGAATTAATGCGTATTTCCTATACACGAGAGCGTGTTGATAACACTGTCGATTGTTAATAAACTCGAGTTTTTATAGCCCTAAGTTAGTGCTCCTAACGAAGACTGATGGTAGCATGGCGAATGGAACGAAGAATTCAGGTGTGAGTAAGAGTGATTTTGGAAATAATGGCGATGTTGTTTTTTATCGATTGGCTAATAACACCGATCGTGCTGCATTTGAGATGCTAATGACAACAAACCCTTCTATTTCTAAATACGATCAGTTGATTTCGCAATTGAGAGATTTGGTGAAGTTGGAAAATCCTAGTAGTGTTCTTACAGACCTCGAATACTCCGATTTGATAAATGCTAAGTTGGATGGGCGCTCTGCTGATGAGTTTGGAGTTTGGGTCTATTACCCTTGGAAAAATGCAGTTGTGCACTTGTTGGATGAAATAGACTTTGTGAAGGTGCGCACCATTAGAAATGTTTACAAAATCGCACCGGAACAAATTGATATTTTATCAAAAAAGAAAATTGGTGTCGTAGGATTGAGCGTGGGTCAGGCTGCGGTGATGTCTCTCGTAATGGAGCGATTATGTGGCGAAATTAGAATTGCAGACTTTGATACTTTGGAGTTGAGTAATTTAAATCGGATAAGAACGGGAGTACTCAACTTAGGATTGAAGAAAACAGAAATAGTGAAGCGGGAAATTGCAGAGATAGATCCTTTTATCAAAGTGGTGGTTTTCGATGAGGGCATTCACAAAGAGAACATTGATGCCTTTTTGAGTGACGGCGGGAATCTGGACTTATTGGTGGAAGAATGTGATAGTGCCGACGTGAAGATGATGATCCGACTTGAGTGCAGGGAAAAAGGGATTCCGGTCGTTATGGAGACAAGTGATAGAGGATTATTGGATATAGAACGATACGATTTGGATAAGAACTATCCAATTCTGCATGGATTGGTGGAGGAGCGTTTTTTAAAAAACAAACCCCTTTCAAAGGAGGAAAAGATGGAGCTGTTGTTCCAATGTTTTGATGCATCAAAAGCGTCTGAGGGAATGACAAGGTCGATTGGTGAATTGGGCAAAACAATTACGACGTGGCCACAACTGGCATCCGACGTGATACTCGGAGGTGCGGTAGTGGCGATGACAGCAAGAATGATATTCCTAACCAACAACATAAAATCGTCGCGCGTATATGTCGATGTCCCGTCAATTATTGGTAAGTAAATACCTGGAGGAAACCAGAAAGGTTGAGCGGCCGGATAAGATTCGTATCCGGGCTTTTCGTGCAATCGATGATTTACCTTCTTGTGTTCGATTCCATCAAGGTCACACGTTGGTGCTCGAGAGCTATGGTCTTA
This sequence comes from Flavobacteriales bacterium, assembly GCA_947457285.1. GTDB lineage: Bacteria > Bacteroidota > Bacteroidia > Flavobacteriales_D > Sanyastnellaceae > JAIXWP01. The sequence continues at coordinate 5,983 of CANGVZ010000049.1, forward strand.
AACTAACCACTGCCAACCCAACATGGATGGAGGATCCATTTACCTACGTTATTTTAGTCGAGTCGCTCGATGGCACTCAGTCTTATGGCGGTTCGAGAATACAAATTTCCACCAAAGAAACTCCGCTGCCAATGGAGGCAGCTATCGGATATATGGAGCCACGTATCTATGATATGGTGGCCGGCCTGCGCGAACAAGGCACCGCAGAGATATGTGGTCTTTGGAATAGTTCTGTAGTGGCTGGAATGGGTATCGGTAGTACTTATAGCATCCGATGCGCTTTTGCGTACGCGGCAAATCTAAATATCAAGTCTATGTTCGCCCTTTGTTCACCATACACCTATCGTATGGCTGGCAACTTCGGCTTCCACAGAGTGAAGTCGCTCGGAAAAGATGGCGTTTTGCCCTATCCAAGTGAAAAACAAGTGGCCATCGTCACCTTCCAAGATGATGTGAAGGCAATGAATGGGGCAAGTGAATTAGAGAAAACTTTTATTTTCAACTTGCGTAATACCCCCACACAAATTACTGAGGAAGATGTCGGTAAATCCACCCCTATTCAAGTGCACTACAACTTGTAGCGCACTGTTTTCGCGCTTTTTAGTTGTGCTGCTAATCGCAGCACTCCCCAATTTTTCGCAAGCTCAAACGGAAGTATTCGAAGGAAATACCATCCTCCTCGATGAATTTGAACTTTACACAGGTAATGAAACGGATATCAGAAGCATTGCTAAATCTTCTGAATTCCAGGCTCTCGATAAAAAAGTTCCCAATTTGGGCGTAAGAAAGGAAAGTGCGTTCCTCCGATTCAAGGTTCAAAATAAGTCACAAGATTTTTTTCTAAATGGATTTATCGATAACTCCGCTATTGATGAGGTCGAACTTTATCAGATAGAAAGCAGTGTCAAAATGATCGTTTCTTCAGGTGAGTCAAGGTCATTCAATGAAAGAGGATCGGAGCACCCAAACGTCAATTGGCAATTCTTTATTCAACCAGGCAGCACTCAGGAATATATTCTACGTGTGAAGTCTGGCGAACAATTGTTGGTGCCAGTAAAGATTGGTAAAGAAAAATACATCAATGCTGAACAATCAACCAAAGAACTATTCTACGGCATCTACCTCGGCTGCATTCTCGTAATGCTGGTCTATAACCTTTTTGTATTTTTTACTGTAAGGGATAAGGTTTATCTTTATTACGTTGTCTATATCCTCACCGTTGGTCTCACTCAGTTGGTTTTGAATGGATACACGAATAAATATTTTTGGCCAAATGGAGTTGAAATATCATTTTTGGCGAGCGTTATCATTCCCGTTCTCAGTGGTGTAACGACAGTATTGTTTTCGAGAAAATTCATTGATACAAAACAGCACACGCCATGGGTAGATAAATTGCTATTGTTCTTCCTTGGAACGTACGTAATTGTTACGGTATTGGCATTTTTGGGTCAGTACAATTTGGCTTTCACAATCATTGACATGAATGCGGCAAGTGCCTTATTGCTGGTGTATTGCGCAGTCGTAGCTGCACGAAGAGGAAACCGCACGGCACGATTCTTCCTTGTGGCATTTGTGATTTTCCTAATTGGTGTAACTCTCTTCGCACTTCGAAACCTTGGAGTCATCGCTTTCAGTAACCTTAGTAATTACGCTTTACCTATCGGTTCTGCACTCGAGACGGTGTTGCTATCGTTCGCCCTAGCCGACCGCATCAACCAATTTAAAAAGGAAAAAGACGAATCACAGCAAAAGATGATTGCGGTGATGGTCGAAAACCAAAAATTGGTTGAAGAACAAAACGTTCAATTGGAATTGAAAGTGCACGAAAGAACAATGGAGTTGGAAAACGCAAATAGCGAGCTCAACAGTACACTTCAAGAATTGAAATTAGCACAAAATCAACTTGTAGAGGCAGAAAAACTCGCTTCGCTCGGTCAGATGACAGCCGGTATTGCCCATGAGATCAACAATCCAATCAACTTTGTGAGCTCAAATGTTCAACCTCTTAGAAGAGATGTTGATGATGTGATTGAAGTACTGAATGACTATTCTAATATTGAATCAGCTGAAGAGTTTGATAAGAAATTACCAGAGCTTAAAGCAAAAATGAAGAGGCTGGATATTCCTTATCTGCGAACCGAGATTGCACAACTGCTTGGAGGTATTGAAGAGGGAGCCCGTCGCACGGCTGAAATTGTTAAAGGCCTTCGCGTGTTTTCACGAATGGATCGCGACTCCCTCGTATCATCAAGCGTAAACGATTGTATTTTGAGTACATTGGTAGTGATGAAATCCATAACCAAAGGTGAGGTGATGATTGAGCGAGAGCTGTCAACGCCAATGCCTGAGATTATGTGTTTCCCGGGCAAGCTTAATCAAGTGTTTATGAATATCGTATCCAATGCGATTGCTGCTACCAAAGAAGATGGTAGACCATTGGAAGAAAGGAAAATATGGATTAGAAGTTCAGTTTCTGAGAAGTGGATAACAGTAGAAATTGAAGACAATGGTGTCGGTATTCCAGATGATATACGTGTTAAAATTTTTGACCCCTTCTTTACCACGAAAGGCGTAGGAGAGGGTACAGGACTCGGATTATCGATCGTGAAAGGTATAGTAGACGAACATCAAGGCGAAATACGAGTAACAAGTGAATTGGGTAAGGGAAGTAAATTCACAATAAATCTTCCAAGGTTTCTCGCCTAAATCTTTTTTTGTTACTTTGCGGCGTTATGTCTGATGTGAAAAGAATATTATATCTCGATGATGAGGAAAATAACCTCGTTGCTTTCAAGGCGCTCTTTCGTCGTGAATATGAAGTTTACACAACAACATCTCCGCAAGAGGCAGTTCAACTGCTCAATGAGTTTCCTTTTCAAGTTATTCTCTCTGATCAAAAAATGCCCGACATCAGTGGTGTCGAATTTTTTGAATTAACAGTCACAGATTTTCCAGACGCAGTGCGCGTGCTGGTGACGGGTTATGCAGATATTGAGGCAGTAATTGATGCTATCAACAAAGGCGGCGTATATCGTTATGTAACGAAGCCTTGGGATGAAAATGATTTGCGCATCTGTATCGAAAACGCTTTCGATAAATATTACAGCAGAGTAGAACTAAAAGAAAAAAATCGTGCTCTTCAGCAAGCGAACTCTGATCTCGAGAAATTTATTTATAGTGCAAGCCACGATCTTCGCGCTCCTCTCGTAACCATCAAGGGTATCATTCAACTCGCAAAGATGGATCAGCTTGGCGATAAAGCTGAAGACTATTTCCAAATGATTGAAAAATCCGTTGGTCGTCTTGATACTTTCGTTCAAAATATCATTCACTATTACCAAAATTCGAAAGAAGAATCTCATATTCAACTCGTCGATTTTAATGCATTCATTGATGACTTAATGAATCAATACAAGATTTATGACGGGGCAGATAGCGTTGAATGGAAAAAAGAAGTGGTAGCTACGGGTGAGTTTTTTGCCGATAACTACAGACTCAAAATAATTCTCGGAAATCTTATCAGTAATGCCATCAAGTTTCAAGATCGCAATAAGCAGTCGCGCGAATTGGAAATTGGGGTAGTGCAGAATGCAGAGAAAGTGGTATTGAAGATTAGCGATAATGGTATCGGCTTTAATACAAATCTCCTGGAATCGACAATCGATATGTTGACGTCAGATTCACACAAAAACCCGGGAAGTGGCGTTGGTCTGTATTTGGTGAGAGAAGCCGTTAAGAAAATGGGCGGCAAAATTCAATTAGTTTCAAATTCAGGCGAGTTCACTCGCTTTACTATAGAAATACCTAACAAGGCATGAGGAAGTTGATTGTTCACTTGATTGATGATAATGACATTGACATTGCAGTGAACTCAAAATTATTGAACCTGGCAAAGATTGGTGACGAGGTTCTCGTTTATAGCTCGGGTTCTCAATTTATAGAAGCCATTCATTCAAATCACAGCGAATTGAACGAGTCGGATAATATCGTATTGCTTGATATTATGATGCCCGGTCTGAATGGTTTTCAGACTATGGAAAAGTTCAACGCTCTGCCCGCTGAAGAAACTACTGCCTTCAATATTTTTATGTTGTCGAGTAGTATCGATCGCAACGATATAAAAAACGCGGAGGCAACTCCGCGTGTTCTACAAGTGTTAGAAAAACCCCT
>CANGVZ010000050.1 GCA_947457285.1 Flavobacteriales bacterium
AAGGCAGACCACTTTGCCTTGAGGTCAAAACCTTCGAACGCTTTAAAGTGAGTTAGCGCCTCCAAGCCTTGCCAACAAAAGTCTTTCAACTCGTTCTGCATCCAATATTCCCAAGGAAATGTAAATCCCATTTTTGGCCTATCAACTATTTCAGAGGGAATCAAATTACCTACACTTTCAACTAGAAGTTGCTTTGGAGTGGTAGGATATTTAATCGAATCATTGACACCCAAAACATACTCCACCAATCGGTGATCTAGAAAAGGAACTCTAACTTCCAATGCATGCTTCATGCTCATTTGGTCTGTATCTCTCAACAGGACATTTTGCATGTATGACTGCATTTCCGCCAAGCTAATTCTCGAAAGAATGTGTGTACTATTATCAGGTAACTGTTCGAATAATCGTTTGACAACATTCGAACTAGCATCCAGATTCGCAAGTCCTGCAAGGGATTGATCCATCCAAACCTGTCTTGAGAGCGCGTATGCCAGGGATGAATTAGGAGATGCATCTTTGAGGAGTGCTGCAATCTTTTCAGAGGCAACACCTGGCTTAAACTTCTGCAATGTAGAAGCAGCGAGTGTGCGAAGAACTTGCGGAGTGTTAGCAATCCACTTCTTTTGCTCGAGTGCATAAATTCGCTTAAAGACCTCATAGCCCGCAAACACCTCATCGCCTCCAAGACCCGAAAGCGCCATTTTAACGCCTTCCCTGCGTGTCACCTCACTCACCACATACGTATTGGGACCATCGCCGCTTGGATGATCCATGGCGGCCACCGCATCTGGTATTGTCTTTAAAAAATCATTCGCGGAAAGTTCAATCTCACAATGCTTTGTATTGAAGCGTTTTGAAATCAATCGTGAATATGGACTCTCGTCAAATTCTTGCTCTTTAAATGTGATAGAAAATGTCTGAACTTGATGCGATGAAGCCTCTGACATAAGCCCAACAATAATACTGGAATCAATACCACCACTTAAGAATGCACCAAAAGGAACGTCTGCCCGCATCCTCAATTCAACTGCACTCTGTAGTAGCGAATAGACATTCGCCTTAACTTCATCCCTGCTTTGATCCGTTGGAGTACTTACAAAACTGTTTGCATTCCAGTATTGATGCGACTGAAAATGTGTCCCATCCCATTCTAGATAATGTCCAGGCATCAGCATCAATACATCTGAGATGATAGTTGCTGGTGCGTGTACAGTTTGAAATCTCAGGTAATCTACTACCGCGGACTGATTCATTTTTTTTGGCACAAAACCACTAGAAAGAAGAGATCGCAATTCGGATGAAAAGAAAATTGAATCGTCTTTTCTAAAGTAGTATAGCGGTTTGATTCCTAATCGATCTCTGACGATAAAAAGCCTGTTAGCATTGATATCATAAAGCGCGAAAGCGAACATTCCAATAAAGCGATGAACGCATGCAATTCCCCATTTCGAATAGGCAGCTACTATAACCTCGGTATCCGTGGAAGTATGAAAATGAAAATCTGCTTGAAGCTCTGTTCTAAGTTCTCTGTAATTATAAATTTCTCCGTTGAATACCAGTACGATGTTTCGTTCCTTGTCAACGAATGGCTGATTGCCCGCGGCACTGGTATCGATAATACTCAATCTTCGATGACCTAGCGTAACTCTTTCGTGATGGAAGTAGCCCTCTGCATCTGGCCCACGGTGCGCAATGGCATCCGTCATCTTTTGAATAATGCCTTGTGCCTGATCTTGGGAGAAATTACTAATAAAGCCAGTGATACCGCACATAGGTCATAATTAAGGAGTGCGCTAATTTAAGCACTCTCTATCATTCTTAGTAGAGATGCGGTATATTGTTTTTCATCCAATACACGCGACATTTGATGGGCATGTTCGCCCATCTTCCGCAGCTCTGCTTCGCTGGAGCGCATCGCCTTACGCATCTTATCTTTCATATCCTCTTTGCTCCGATAATCGAACTCCCAGCCACTTTGTTGATCAAGCAAAGCAGTTCGTGCGCCTACCCTATTCGAAAGAATTAAAGGATAGCCAGCCAAAGCAAATTCATTTACAACAACACCCCAAGGTTCGTAGCTGCTTGCAAGGATAAAGATATCACCCTCAATCATGATTTTATCCAGCTCCTCACCTTGCATAAATCCATGATGAACAATTTGCGGATGCTGGGGTGCCTGAGAAGAAAGACTTCCTGTACCAATACAATGCAATTTCCAATCAGGGAACTCACTGCTCAATTCAAGAAAAACGTTCCAAAGCAAAACCACTTGCTTTTCCGAAGCGTACCTTCCAGCATACACGAGGTTATTGGAGAGCGGTTTATTTTTTCTTTTTTGATAAATTCTTGTAAAGCGTTCCGATTCACACGTATAGGCACCCGTATAAATCTTATCATCTTCAAAACCCATATATCTAGCAAACTGGGCCTGTTCACGCCCCGGAACGAATGCATAGTTGAAGTAACTTCGAACGTTGAGGCGCAAATACAACACCCCCAAAACATCGCGCCATGAGCCTAACCACTGTTTGTCAAAGCCAATAAGAGAGGTGACTTTTGGATTGGCCTTCACCACGTTGAGATAATCTCTATCTGACCAACCACCGCAAAAAATCAAGTCAAAAGACTTACTCTTTGAAAGTGAAAGTAAATCTACTGATGAAAGTTCGGTTCTGGAGTGCAGGCGAATATTTTTACTAAATTCGAAACGGAAAGGAGCGTCACTCTTTACAGGATAGGCCACGATATCAATTTCGAAATTGTATTCGTTTGCGAGATGATTCATCGTATTGACGAAATAACCCGCGAGCTCTCTGTATAGTACTAACAACCTTTTCATACCTTAACCGGCCTTACATTCTGCAAATATGGAGATTTTAGCGTATCAAGATTGGATGAAACCACAAGTAATCAAAATGTTTGTGGAAGAATACGGTGTAGAGGAAGCAGCATTTGAGAAGCTGTTTACACATTTTTACGAATCAGAATTTCAAAAAGACCGATGCATACGGATCGTCGCAGTAGAAGGCCAAAAAGTTGGAGGGTTTCAGTCCTTTTTCTATTGGCCACTTAAACAAAATGGCAAGACCGTTGATGCTTGGCAAAGTGGCAACTCGCTTGTGCATCCTGACTTTCGGGGCAAGGGTTTATTTACTAAGATGTTGGATTTTATTCATCAGCAGGGGAGCGGATTTAACGCAGAGCTCTTAATCGGATTTCCTGTTGAAATGAGTTATAATTCATTTATAAGAAATAAGTGGAGTAATCCTTTCAATCTTCAGTGGCACGTCAAAATAGGCAACCCTCTTCTTTCATTATTTAGAATAGGCTCGACAGACATTCCTTCAATTTTTCGTCGTGATAAGCAAGAGGATTTTAGCACCAATAATCCTAACTATAAAGTGGAACAATCGAAAGCGTTCGACGCCTATCGCTTCGGGTATCAAAACGAATCCCTTGGAAGATTGATCATGCACGAGAATGAACAAAGTATTTTTTTAGAATTTAAAATCCAAATCAGAAAAAAAATCATCCGTGAATTAGTGATTGGAAAGATATTGTTCTCAGGCAACAATGAACATATAAATGTGAAGCTGCTCGAAAGAGCATTAAGAAAAGTCAAAAGGGGCATTCGTCCCAGTATATTCTCTTTTGCATGCAACGAATACCTTTCATCGTGGATGCGCATTCTTGATGAAAATGGTTTTAAAAAGCATGATAAAAAAATCTACTTCATTGCAAAAGGCAAAATTGCAGAGAACGTTACTAATTGGAAAGAATGGGATATTCAACGCGGAGACATCGATACTTGGTAGTTTCATGAGTATTATTAAAGACACATATAAGATTCTGTTAGGAGAAACCGAATATTTATTCGGTCGAATGACACAGCGCAAGAATGATATTCTCGTACTCGCGTTACACAGCACGCCCTCATCTAAAAGTCACGAATTTGAAGTTTTGGTGAATTGGTTGCTTCAGCACTACAAGCCACTTTCTCCCAATGCACTGAACGACGTAACACAAGGCGACTTCGAAGAAGGCCCATACTTCATCATGACATTTGATGATGGATTAAAAAACAATATTGTAAGTGCTCGCTATCTTTCCAGTCGAGGTATTCAGGCGATTTATTTTATTGTCCCTGAGTTTGTAGAGGCCAATGATGGTGAGGCCTTTTATATCAAGAACATCCGTCCTAACCCTGATCGCAGAATCGACAACCGCAAGGAGGATGTCACCCCTATGAGTTGGGAAGATTTACAAGAATTGCTTTCATTGGGACACCACATTGGCTCTCATACGATGAGTCATACACTTGACAAATCAATGCATTCAGAACAAATAGAATATGAGATTCTAAAAAGTAAAAAAGTACTTGAGGAAAAATTGAAAATTTCTGTAAATCACATCGCCTCTCCCAACAATACCTTGATGAGTGTGAATGGGGAATGTGCGGCACTAATTAAGAAGACTTATCAATTTCACCACACAACGGTACCCGGTTTATTTGATGCGTCGCAATTAAAACGTGGCATTGTTTATAGGCGCAATATTGAATGTCATTGGGTATCCGGAAAAATCAAGTATTCGCTGGGGTATTTCGATTTGCCACGATGGCAAGGGCCTCGAGACGCGCTTTCTCTTCTTGTGCCCTAACAACTTCCTGTTTCGCCCAATTTTCCTTGGCTACGTAATAGTACATCCATAAGAAGAATGGAAAACCATTTAAGAAATAATGTCCTTGTCGAACTAAAGTCAATAGGATAATTATGAGCAGCGAATTAGACATTACCCACAAATACTTATCATCGGTTCTCTGTCTGGGAACCCAGCATTTTATTACGAAATAGATCATTATAAAAACTCCGTAGATTCCTGTTTCTGAAATCAATCTCAAGAGCATGGAGTTCGCGTCCATTTTATTAAAGTCAATTTCAACAGCGCCATCAAGGTTTGTCAAGGAATATTTATCGAATGCCGTTGGATGCGAACCAAGCCCCGTTCCGAAAAGCGGGTTTTGTTTGAAGTTTTCAACGGCAACATGAAAATTATTATACAAAACGAAGCTACTTCCATGGATATCATAGCTTTTGTAATTTCCTGTAGAAAAGATCTCAACGGTACCGTCGTATCGCTCTTGGAACTCTCCTACATTTTTGTAGGAATAGTTGAATACAATAACCGATAAAGGGATGAATACCAGAGCATATTTGAAGAAGCCAAAATTTAAAAGTAAGAACAGAATCACGAGAAGAATACCGATAATACCTACTGAAGAGAAGGTAGCGATATAAGCTAGAATGATAACTGCACTCCATTTGCGACTGATAAAGATAGGTTCGGGCACCGCCCAATTATAAATTGCAGTAAAAAAAGCGGGGCCAATACTAGCGGCAAAATATGCCGGTTCACTGAATACAGAATTCACACGAATACCCAAACCACCCGCAACGATCCCCCATTTATTTAATCCATATAATTTTAAATTATAACCTGGAGAAAAACCGACCCAGAAAGAAACCAGCTGAATCAATCCTATCGCTGAGATGATAATCGCAGCAATCATATAATATTTGTAGAGCGTCTTCAGATTAAACTGAAACAACTCAACGACGTAGTGATAGAATAGTACCGAGGAGAAGAATCCGATAAATATTTTGAAGAATTGAGAACTGGTGTTTAGTCCCATAAAAACGTAGGTGACACCAGAAATTAACAATGGAAGGAAAAGTAAAACAGGAGCTCGCGGCACTCCGAATTTCACAAAGAAAACCGGGAAGAACATCAAAAAGACCAAGTAGCTGAAGTATGCTTCGAAGGGGCTCCTAAAAAAGATATAGGAGTTTAGGAAGATACTAAGAAAAATAGATATAACTACAAACCAGCGAAACATTGATCTTATTTTGCATTATCGCCGCTAAGGATACTACTCACTTTTTTCTTTCTTCTAATAAATGGAAGCTCAATCAAGTAATAGCTCACGGTGGCCACTAATATAGTGATTAGAACAACACTTGAGTAGACTATTAGTGATTCCACAGGTTTCAAATCCAATCCAAACTTCCAGGTATCTCTTGCCAGGTGCAATACCAAGGCCGCCACTGCCATGTGATACATATAGATACCATAGGAAATTTTACCTAAAAACGAGAATATTGGATATTCAAAATTGAGTAATGATTTTGGATTCGAGGAAACATTGAGTATCACTATTAAAAAGCATAACGAATAAAGCAAGTGCGCACCATCTTGAATTCTCATTGGAACAATTAATAGCCCGAAGAGGATAATTAGAATCGACAATACAAAAACCCAAGGTTTGTAAATGAAATCAAGAATTCTTTTATTCTCATGAAATAAGTAATATGCTCCTAGCGCTCCGATAGCCATGCACTCGAGCTTTGACATTGCCATAAACTTCTTTAACACAACGAGCCAATCGGCATGGATAAATATGCTCAAAAAGAGAATGCCTGCTTTGATTGCAATAATTACGAAAATGAAAATGACTATCGTTCGCAAGAAGTTTTTGGCTTTGGTGATAACCCACGGCCAAATCAAATAAAATTGTTCCTCCACGCCGATCGACCACAGATGACCAATATTTGGTATCGCACTTCTGTAAATGCTAAATGCGAGATTAGGAAAAAAAAGCAAAAAGAGAATTAAGTTCTCATTGAAGTCCATCAAGAAAAAACGCTCTTGTATTGGCACCCTGAACACTTCAATTTTCGGAAACACAAAAAACCCAAGGAATGTAAGGAAGAAATACAAAGGCCAAATCCTTAGAATTCTTCGGATATAGAACTGCTTAATATCTATTTTCCCTGTTTCCCTTCTTTCTGCAAAAAGTAAATATGTAATTAAAAAGCCTGAAAGCACAAAGAACATCGTAACACCAAGCGGACCTGCGTTAGCAATGTAGGGCGACAAGATACTCACCTCTTTATTCAAAACAGCTTGAAGCGGAGTCTCAGCCTTGAGGTTATTCAAATCGAGCCAATGACTTCCGAAACCCAAAAATTTCTTCATTAACTCAACGTGCGTAAAAATCACAGCGAAGGCCGCAAAAAAACGCAACCCGTTGAGACCAGGGAAGTATATTTTTAAAGTAGAATTAGACACAACTTTGCAAAGTTAAGCATTACGACAGATATTCATTATACTTGAGTAGGTTTGAGCACCTACTCTATTCCAGGTGTAATGCTCATGAACAATATCGATGCTTTTCGCGCCTGCCGCATTGAGTTCATTTTTTTTCATTTCCACCAATTCCTCAATAGTTCTGGCTAACTCTTCTATGCTTCTCGGTTTGATGAGCCTTCCATTGATTCCATCTCTTACCATTAGATTAGTTGCACCAACATCTGTTGCTACAATGAAGAGTCCTCTTGACATCGCCTCAAGAATTACATTAGGCATCCCCTCAGCGTATGAAGGGCATAGTAGCACATCAGCCTGATCAAAAACATCTACGATTTGTTCAAAATCTTTTATCTCACCATGATAAAACACGTCGTCTCTCTTCAGTCTCTTGCTATGAGGAATTGGCCCGATGAACTCGAAGCGCACCCTGCTATTAGAAGTTCTAGCCTCGATTGCTTTATTGAGCTCTTCAACCCCCTTGCGCCTTTCATAGCGGCCAACGAACAGAAATGTGATTGCATCGTCACTTCTATTCTTTTTAGTGACACGATTGAGCCAGGCCTCATCTATCGCTGTTGGGATATCGATGATCTTTGACTTTGGAACTCCAATATTTTCAATTATCTCAGTAATCTTTGAACCGTATGAAAAGACGACGTCAGCATTGATTGAATTCCACCGAACCGGGCCTCTAAGCATCCATTTTTTTAATTGCATAGCAAGAGACCCTCCCGCTTGAAACATTTCATAGCCGTGGAATTTCACTCCAACTTTTGGCATATTCAAATTCCCTTTTCTTTGGGCCATAAATGCCCAACCAGTAAAGCCCTTGGTGTAGATGAAATCAAACTCGCTTAATCTGTCTTTCATTTCATCAAAGACCAGTTGTGAGAATAAATAACTTGATTTCAAGTAATGACCTGGCATATTGCCACTTTGAGGAAACCTCTTCGTAATGACCTCAATCTTCTGATCCTCTTTCATTGATAAGGCCTCCAACACTTCTTGCTTTTGAGGCATTGGCGCACCTTCGTAAACGCAATGTACCAATGTGACCTTGGCACCGCATTGAACCAGCGCTTTCACCAGTCCAGAAGAATGTTTTTGCATACCCCCAACCACGAAGGGAAAAATACCATCGCAAACAAACAATATTTTCAATTCATCAACTCTTTGCATCAGTTTGTTGTTTTCATTTCTCCAATTTCTAGATTGAAACTTTTATAATTATAACCATGCAAATGATAGTGCTCCATAAATTCATCATTCGATTGTTGTAAAGCGCTCAGAATCTTTTCGACCATCTCTTCATAATTCTTGTAGAAGATTTCTGATAGTGTAGATTTTTCTATTGGAAAATCGTCGAGCGCCTGGCCTCCAAATAGTATTTTGAATCCACAAAACAAACGTTCATAAACGATACTAGAATAGGCCGCTACTCCAACGTTCACCCAATCAAAAATCTCCGCAGACTTGACTTCCAGTGGAGATAACTCAAAGCGATTACCCAAAAATCTCTCATAATAATCCCTCACCTCATTTAGCTCCATTTTCTTTTCACGTGGGTGAAGTAAAATCAATATTTTAAGTTGATTATTTTGCTTTAAAAATTTTGAAAGCTGCTCAAGCACCCACTCTTCCTGTTGCATAAAATGATCAGAGCCAATATGGCCTTCTCTGCGTCTGACCCAACTGCCATGGGAGTAAAAACCTAAATCAAATTTGGGAGTGCTTTCTGTTATCTTCTGATAGCGATCTACAATCGAATAAGCGCCTTCAGGAGGCCACTTCAAGATGGAACCACATCGAATCGTGTCGAAAAAAATACGCTTATACTCCTCCATTTGATAGGGTGTAACCAGTACCAATTTATCAGCAACCATTATTCGATTGTGATCTTTTAGAGGATTTAATGAGGGAATAAAAGTGACTTCAATATTTTCTTTACGCAGGAGATAACTCATAAGATTAGCATCCTTCTCATAGGGTAAAAAATCGAAAACCTTCGATATCCCATGTTTGCGCACAAGCCACAGTACGGTATCAATTTCAAAAATTTCTTTGATTATAAGGGCCCAATTTGCTCTATCATTTGAAGAGAATAAACAACGAAAACAAATGCGAATGCTTAAGCCTAAAAACCGGAAGAAATCAAAGCCAGAATAAGGACGTTGATATCCGGCCATATTCGCTCTCATAACAACAAACGACATGGTCTGACCCGCAAATCTTTGCACATAATCCAGCGTTCGTTCTTGATTGCCATGCACATTGGTCAATAAAAGAGAATCCCCATTTTCTCGACGAATGAAACTTTTATCCGAACCGAAATATCGTTTTAGAGTATGATAAAAAACTCGAAAACCAATCCATCTATCGTGGTTTGCGTCAGCTGATAGTTGAAATGATTTGTTGTTTAGCAGGCACTGCCATACTAGCGACTCATCTGAACCTAATGGGTAGTTTGACCCTTTGAGAATAAAACTAAGTGCTGTTTTCATATTGCCTATGTCCTATCGGCAAATATAAAAGCCTCTATTTCGCTCCATCTGCCTGAGTCTTGAATGATTCGCTCAACGAATTCTCTAAACACACCTTCACCTCCTTTTTTCGTGAGCCTTACATTAGCCAAGCTTTTTATGTAATCGGGAGCATTAGCCGGAACTCCTGAGATTCCGGCCCGTTTGAGCACTTGAACATCATTGATATCATCGCCTATATAGGCGACCTCTTTCCAGGATATATTTCTTTCACGTATCAACTCTTCCACTACCTGCAACTTATCAGCTACGCCTTGATGCAAAAGTGAAATATTCAATTTTTTTGCGCGGCGAGCTACTATCTGGGTGGATTCTCCCGTGATGATGCCGACTTCTATTTTTAAAACTCTTGCAAACAAGACACCAGCGCTATCATAGGTATGGAATTTTTTCCATTCATTATCAGTGTTG
>CANGVZ010000051.1 GCA_947457285.1 Flavobacteriales bacterium
CCCTCCCAAATCGAATATTAAAAGTTTGAGAAAACAACTGCATCGCTAGAATTAGCAATGCAGTTGTTAATATTATTTTTTTAAGGGAAAATTTCATTTTAATATTTCAATACAAGTTTAAGGAAAAAAGAACAAAGAACAAGGAAGAAAAGAACAAAGAACAAGGAAGAAAAGAACAAAGAACAAGAACGGGAACAAGGAAATTGCGAATTAGTACTTGCGAATTCGCCATAGCCATAGCCCGCAACATTTTTTTTAGAATCACAAACAGAATCAGAATGACAATGAATAGAGTGGGAGGAACAAGAAAACACTACCACACTAGCCTACTATCGTACTAGCCTACTGGCCTACTAGCCTATTATCAACTTCCAGCCCCGCTTTCCTCAAAAAATCCAATCCTGTCGTGTCTTTGTATTCGTGCACATAGACCACGCGTTTGATGCCGGCTTGGAGGATGAGTTTGCAACAGTCTTTGCAAGGAGATAAGGTGATGTAAAGCGTCGAGTCTTTCGCGTTGTTGGTAGAACGTGCCACTTTCATGATCGCGTTCGCCTCGGCGTGCAGCACATACCAATGCGTGTTGCCTTCGTGATCCTCGCAATCATTAGCGAATCCGCTTGGTGTTCCATTGTATCCATCGCTGATGATCATGCCGTCTTTCACCAACAATGCACCCACTTTTTTGCGGGTACAATGAGACAGTTTGGCCCACTCGGTGGCCATCAACAAATATGCGCGATCATAGCGCTCCTGCTTTTCTGATGTCATGATGGAATAAAAAAAGAAACCACTCTGCGGAGCGGTTTCTGATTCAATTTTTTATGTAAACATCTATTAATACTCGTCTTCGTTGAAGAAGAAGTCTTCTTTGGTGGGATAATCCGGCCAAATGTCTTCGATGCTTTCAAATACTTCTTCATCATCTTCAATTTGCTGAAGATTCTCTACAACTTCCAAAGGAGCGCCGGTGCGCATCGCAAAGTCAATCAACTCGTCTTTGGTAGCAGGCCAGGGTGCGTCTTCGAGATATGATGCTAATTCAAGTGTCCAGTACATATCTTTAGGGTTTTGATGGTTCTTTTCTATTAATTTTTTACGGAACGCGAAAGTAAAATTTTATTGCGAACTTTCACACTCTAAATGCGAAACGTTATTTTTTGTTTTGGTTGCCTTAAAATTTATACCAATCCTTCCTGTATAGCTAGCCTCACTAGACCGGCGATGTTGTGAACACCCAGCTTCTGCATTAAGTTCGTGCGGTGGGTGTCTACGGTGCGGTGAGAAATGTACAGTTTTTCACCTATTTCTTTGTTACTCAACCCCTCAGCTATCAATTTTACTATTTCGATTTCCCTTTCTGTGAGCTGTGAGAGTGCTCCCTGCTGCGGTTTGTCGCTGGATAACAATACCGAATTCACCTCTTCGGAGAGGTGCTGGTGTCCTGCCATCACGGCCTCAATGGCCTTAATCAAATCTTCTTTTGGTGAATTTTTCAGTAGATATCCGTCGGCCCCTGCATCCAAAAGCAACTTTATCATGGCTTTTTCATCGTGCATGGTGAGGATAATGACACGTACTTGATCGTATTCCTTTTGAATAACCTTAAGTGCTTCAATGCCATTCATCACGGGCATATCAATGTCCATCAACACAAGATCCACTTTGAGATAAGACAGCATCTCAAGGGCTTCCTTGCCATTGCGCGCTTCACCCTTGATGTCAAACCTGCTATCCGTGCTGAGCAAGGAGCGCAAGCCATCGGTGACTATCGCGTGGTCGTCTACTAACAATAAATTAAGGGACACTTTGAGGTAAAATTTTGCTCAAATTTAATCAATCAACGCTTTTCATCATTCAACGGAATACGAACAGTGGCCACAGATCCCGATTGCGGTCCCGGCTCCCAAATAACGTCGCCACCCACGGTGCTCAGTCGTGAGGTAATGTTCATAAGCCCAATGCCGTCGCGCTTTTGCTGCACATCAAAGCCTTTTCCATTGTCCTCCACGATAAGTATCAGCTGGTTTTTATTGCGGTAAAGTTGTATTACAACGTCATCCGCGCCGCTGTGCTTGATGATATTATTGATGAGTTCTTGACAAATGCGGTACAAACCAAGCTCCACACGCTCATTGAAGCGCTCCCCTTCCACTTTGAAGTGTTCAATACGATAACGCACCTTTGCCAGCGCAAAACTCTTGCTCAGCATGTCTTGCAGCGCTGGCAACAGGCCGCCTTCGGTCAACACTCTCGGCATCATTTGATGTGAAATTGTGCGCACGTCTTTACATGCTTCATCCAGGATGCCAGACAAATGCTGCAAGCGCGCTTTCTGATTCTCATCATTGATGCCTTCGGAAAAACTTTCCCAATTCATGCGCAGTCCGCTCAATTGTTGCCCGATGCCGTCGTGCAGGTCTTTGGCAATGCGCTTTCTTTCTTCTTCTGTAGCTTCAAATACAGCAGCGAGTCCTCGCTCGCGCTCGCGAATCACTTCTTGTTGCAACTTTGATTCTTGTTTTCTTCTGTATGCTAAATAGTAGAGCACACCTGCTAAGATCAAAAGGACAATGATGATGGCGGAGCCGATTAGTACGTTGCGTTTTTGTTTTTCCTTGAGTTCATTTTCATTTTTTAGAAATGCATTTTCCTGCTCCTTTTTTTCCACTTCAAATTTGGTGCGCATCTCGCTCATCAATGTTGCTCTTTCACTGCTGTAAAGGGTATCTCTCAACGCTGCGTATTTGTTGAAGAATGCAATGGCATCAGTGCTATTTCCCAATTTCATGTTTGCTTCAAGAAGTCCTTCATAACACATCAGCTCTACTCTTCCCAAACGTTCGGATTCTGCGATAGGAAGTGCTTTTTGAAAATATGCTACTGCTTCTTGATTTTTACCCATGGCATTTAAAATCAATCCAACGTTTGCAGAAGCATGCGCTATTCCGTGTTTTTCACCGACTCTTTCCAACATTTCTAAAGCCGTCATATAGTTTTTTAATGCTTGCTCTCGATTGCCTTGCTTGCGATATAATACTCCCAGATTGAGCAACACATTCGCGCGGTCAAGATCACTGCCAATCGCAGTAAATGCGCTGTCTGCGATTGCGTACCATTTAATAGCTTCGTCCAGCCGATTGGTGTTTTCCAAGGCTGCGGCCATGTTTCCAGCGGCACCACCTTTGGCATAGTCAAATCCAATTTTTCGCGCAATATCGTAGGACTGGCGCGCAGATTTTTCCATCTCAGTCCAGTTGCGCTCCTTTTGATAAATGCCCGATAGCGTATTGATGCATATTGCGGTATTTGCCGAGTCTTTTAGTTCTTCAAAAATTTTTACGCATTCAATCGCGTACTTCAATGCGCTATCGAGTCGTACTTGGTCGGTATAAATATTCACGAATTTATTGAGGCTTGAGCCCATGCCTTTTTTGTCACCATTGGCTTTACGAATGCGATAGGCTCTTCTGTTGAACTGCAGCGCTTGTTCGTAGTCTCCTTTTCGATATAATGCTACAGTCAAAAAATTGCAAGCCTCTCCTACTTCCGTGCTGTCTTTGGTTTCCAATGCAAGTGCGTATAGTTCGCGCGCATAGGCTTCGCTCTTGCTCACATCGATGGAATTATACTCCCAACTCAAATCCGCGAGCGCTGTGCGTCGCTCTTTGCCCTTGAGTTGTGGCAAGCGTTTTTCGAGACTATCGATAAGTTTGTTTTGACTTGTGGCGCTTAAAAACAGAAGACAAAAAACCAGGAAAGACGAAATGTGGACGCAGTGTTTCATACTGCAAAATAATGCATAATTCGTTTACTGCCTTCTATTGGCCAATAGCATAGGCGGCCCGCCGTCGAAGGGATTGTCCATTCTACCAATGCTGTGTGCATTGATCCCCGCGGCTTTCACCACGGCCCTGTCTCCAAACATGTGTCTTATTTTGTCCATCGCTTGATACAATCCGATGCGTTCTTCGGTATCATCAAACAAATTGATTTGATAACCACCACTTACCAAATGGCTGTAGCGCACGCCGATGAGTCGCACCAAAACGCGCCTTTGATAAAGCTTTTCAAATAGCTCCAACACTTTTGGAATCAACAAATGATCGGCACTGGTGTATGGAATTCTGCATTGAAGCGTCTGTGTTTGAAAGTCTGAATACCGCACCTTCACGGTGATACACGAGGTGAGCTTATCTCCTTTGCGCAATTGATACGCGAGGTTTTCGGCCATCGCGATCAAGAGTCCGCGCAGCTTTACTACATCTATTGTATCCTTATCGAACGTTCGTTCGGTTGAGATGGATTTGCGCTCATGATAAGGCACCACGGGGCTGTCGTCGATGCCGTTTGCTTTGCGCCAAATCATTTCACCATTCTCTCCAAATGTTCTTCGCAGCAATTCAACGGGCATTTCTTGAAGCGTGCGAATTTCTTTTACACCCAGATTGCGAAGTGTTTGATAGGTCTTGTCGCCAACCATGGGGATTTTTTTGATAGAAAGCGGTGCTAAAAAAGCCTTCTCTGTGCCTCCGGCAATCAACAACTGATTGTTGGGCTTTGCCTCGCCAGTAGCCACTTTGGACACGGTCTTATTTGCTGAAAGACCAAATGAAATCGGTAGGCCCGTTTCCTTAATTACGCGCTTGCGCAATTCTGACGCGAAGTTGTAACATCCAAAAAAACGATCCATGCCCGTGAGATCGCAGTAAAATTCATCGATAGATGTCTTTTCGAAAACGGGCACAGCTTGTTGCACGATTTCACTTACGATGTCTGAATATTTCAAATAATTGCTGCTATTGCCGCGAATGATGATGGCTTCGGGGCAGAGCTGCTTGGCCAACTTCATGGGCATGGCGGAATGCACTCCGAATGCCCGCGCCTCATAGCTGCATGAAGCCACCACGCCCCGATCGCTCGTGCCACCAATAAGGACGGGCTTTCCATTCAATCGTGAATCTAACAATCGCTCAACAGACACGAAAAACGTGTCCAAGTCCATATGCATCACAGACCTCTCCATTGAATTATCTCCTATATAAAAGTTGTTTGGTAGTACAAAAACCCTTGAGCGTGACTGGATATTTGCCTGACGAAGATAATTCTTTTTGCTAATTTATTTAGCTTTATGCTAAATATTTTGTCATGGGTAGCAATAAAAAAGGCTCCAATGGAGCCTTTTCGTTTGATTATCAATACAATTGACTATTTTTTTACTTTGTCGTCGTCGTTTTCGTCATCCTCATCATCGGTGATGCCGCCCTTACCATCGTCGTCATTCTCATCGTCTTCATCATCGGTGATCGGGTTTCCAAGAGGATTAGATGGAAGTGTATTTGGAGCAAACTCAGAGTCATTAAAATCCTGAATTTCGTCATCCCCAGCAGCTTTCGTAGACACGTTGAAAGCCGCACCATCCGTGAGTTCCTCGTCTTTTGTACAAGACGTGAAAACAAACGTGAGTGCAAACATCAACATTAAATATTTCGTCCACTTTAGCATACTTCCTCTTTTAATTCAATAACAAATATAGTTAATGTTCTGATTTATACAACACTATTGCGAAAAAAGTTCCGAAAAATTAACAGGAATAATTATTTCCACTTTCGTACCCATCACCTCGCCCTGATCTCCATTAACTTGGTATGGACCAATTAATTGCACCTTCTCGCCACTCATTTTTTGTATCAAGTCTATCCTGCTTTGAGTGATCTCCATTCCTTTGGAAATGTGGCTGTCGGTACCCGTTTTTGACTTCAATGAATTTTCAATCCCAACGCCGTTGTCCTCTATCTCCATGTGAAGAGAATTGTCGCGACGCAGCAATCTGACCTTTACCCAACCCGCCTCTTTTTTCGGCAATAATCCGTGCCAAATGGAATTTTCTAAAAACGGCTGCAACAACATCGCTGGCACCTTTATCAAATCTTGCGGGATGTCTGGGGCAATCGAAATGCTATATTCAAATTTGTCTTTGAAGCGCATGTGTTCTAATTTGAGATAAAGCTCTAATCGCTCCATTTCATCACGCAGCGGTGTCAATGTTTCCTGACTACTATCCAGGTTTTTTCGAATCAATCGAGCGAAATCGCTGAGGTATTTATTCGCCGCCAAACGATCTTGTCGATTGATGTAGTACTGAATGCTATTGAGTGCATTGAAGATAAAATGCCTGTTCATACTCGAGTTAAGCGACTGCTGCTCGAGTGTGAGCATGCGTGAGCGCATTTCCAACCGTTCGCGTTCAAAACGCGCTCTAACCACGCGTCTGCGCACGTACCAAATACCCAGAATCAACGCTGCACCTAATAACACTTCTAGTAAAACAAACCACCAAGTGAGCCAAAAAGGTGGGCGCACCGTAAATTCAAAAACTACAGGTTCACCCATCACTCCAAAGCGGCTTACAGCGCGTACTTTAAAACGAAATGTGTTGTATGGCAAATTGCTGTACGTGATGAAATTCGCCTCTGTAACGGCTTGCCAATCTTCATCAAATCCCTCCAACATGAATTGGTACTTCACATCATCAGGATAGCTCATTGAAACTCCTGTGAATTTGAAAGTAAAGTGATTGCTCTTATAATCTACTGAAGGATGCACGGGCAGGCCTGTTACCTGATTGATGATGGCTTTAAATTTATTCCAATCTGGATTTAAAAAATCTATTTGAACATCGGTCAACGCTACTTTTGGCAAGGCTCGCTGCTCGTGCTCGCGCAGGAGACTTGGCTCAAGACACATCACGCCCTCGGTAGTTCCAAACCACAATCTCTTTTGTTTGTCAACATACACCGCGTTAAGGTTCGTCTCCAAACTTCTCAATCCGTCTTCCATACCGTATCGACGAATGCGCAACTCATTTTCGCGCAAATTCTCTCCTACTTCTGTGCTGTAAAGACCGTTGTTGGTTCCAAACCACATGCTGCCATTGAAGTATTTTAAGAAGTTGATGCTATTAGACGCGCCCCCTTGATCAATCGTAGAAGAGATAAACCGATCACCAGATAAAATTGCAATACCATTTTGAGTTCCGACCCACACGCGATTATACTCATCTATTTCTACTGTGTAAACAGTGTTATCAGGCAATCCGGATGTTTCATCAAATTTCGTGAAAGAGCTTCCATCAAATTTATAGAGGCCAATTCGCGATGCCAGCCACAGATTTCCAGATCGATCTTCTTGGATATCCCTAATGCGTGTGTCTGGATTTCCGGGAAATTGCTTGAATGAGCGAAACACCTCATTTTCCAATACGCACAAACCCTTCGCTGTTCCAATCAATAGCCGTCCTTTAGAGTCTTCAAAAAGAGAAATTACCATAGGATCAAGAAGACTATCTTCTTCTGCGTAATTTTTAAACTTTCCGTTTTTGTAGCTAAAAAGTCCGAATGAGGAGCCAAACCAGAGTGTTCCATTCTTATCGGTAAGGCTTGACCAGATGCGATTATTTCCTGTAGACTCATCAAATATGTGACCGATGATGGTATCACCAATGGTGTGACAAATGCCTTTGTCGAAGGTTGAAAACCAGAATTGCCCTTGATTGTCTTGTGTGATTGACATGATGGCGTCGCTGGTGAGCCCGTCGGTGGCGGCATAGGCGAAGAATGCAGTCCCAGTGAATTTTTGGAGGCCGTGGCCGTAGGTACCCAACCAAATATTCCCTTCATAATCACAAAGAATATCGCGAATATCAGGAGTGTTTAGGCCGTTCTTTTCACTAAAAAATTGAATCTTATCCTCTTCAATCATATAAAAACCGAAGCGCGAAGAACACCAAATTCTACCATAAATATCCTCGGTTATTCCAGTGAGTGTTTCGGTGTCCAAACCAGTTGAAGCAAAAAGCAATTCCTCCTCTCCGTTCTTCTTTAACCTCACCAAACCCTGACCCTTTGTGGCCAAGAGAATTTCACCCTTTGAGGTCAACTCCAGATCAAAATAGTTTACCGAACGATCGTTCGGTTCGTGAAACAACTGAATACCTCCATTTTGTGATAGAAATATTTTCTCTTTTGTTACAATGAAAAAACTTCTTTCATGGTATGACACAAAAGCTTTGACGTTTGAGCCAAAAGGTTCTCCCTTATCGATGGGATAGTTGATCTTATTATTTTCAAAAAATAATATCCCATCTTCTGTCCCTATCCAAACTTTACTGCCCTGCTGATACAGTGTATTGACGGCGCTTTCTTTAAAGTTTTTTTCAAACTTAAAACTCTCAACTTTTCCGCCTCGGAGGATACTAACACTTCCGCTGGAACCAACCATAATACTGCCATCTGACAACTCAATGATTGCAGAAATTTGATTATTGAGAAGGCCGTTAGAGCGGTTGTAATTCGTAAACTCTCTTCCGTCAAATCGCGAAATCCCCCCGAGTGTTCCAACCCAAATGAATCCCTTACTATCTTGAAATAGGCTTCTAACCTGCGATTGCTGCAGGCCTTCTTTTAGAGAATATTCTATAAACGTGTATTGCTGACTCGATGCGGTCAGAGAAATAATTAAAAGTGCAAAGAGAAGAAGGTGTTTTCTCATTGCGCTTATCCAATATTATCAATCTTATCTAAAAACTCTTGAAGTTTTCGTCGCGCCACTGGAACCTGCGTTCCATCCGACATCACAGCGATGAGTCCTTCATTTCGCAAAAACTCTTTTAAGTGATGTGCGATATTGATGATATGCGATTTGTGAACACGAAAAAACATATTCGTGTCGAGCTTATCTTCAAAGGCTTTGATGCTGCGGCTACTCATGTATTTTTTTCCACCCGAAAGATATATCATCGTGTAATTCTCCATTGCCTCGAGGCGAATGATGTCGGTGTTTTTTACAATTGCAAGGCCGTCTTTTGTTGGAACCACCGTCTTTTCCACCGAATTGGTGAGTACAATATCTTGAAGCACTTTGGTAAGTCGCTCATCTGTCACTTTATTGGAAGCTTTGAATTGCTGACTTTCTCTTGCTTTGGAGATGGCTTTTTGTAGCTCATCTATATCAATCGGTTTTTCAAGGTAATCCACTGCACTTTCTTTGATAGCACGCAGCGCATGTTCACGAAAAGCAGTGGTGAAAACAACCTGAAACTTTCGTTCATTCATGCTTTCGAGGAATGAGAATCCATCTTCTCCTGGCATCATGATATCGAGAAATACCACGTCGGGATTGAACTCTTCGACCATGTTACGCGCGAGCTCAGCGCTTCCCGCCGCCCCGACCACGTTGACTTCTGGACAATATTCTTCCAGAAGCATCTTTAAATTTTCGCGTGCAAATTCTTCATCGTCCACGATGAGGGCTGACAGTTTTTTCGACATTGAACAGGCTATATCATTTGCGGGATTGTCCCTTTCGCAAATTAACTCAATTTTTCCGTCAGAATACGCATCTCCATCATTGGAGAAATTTTTTCGTATAAAATTCTATACACGGCGTCTGCAATTGGAATGTCTGCCTTGAATTTTTTATTGATTTCATGAATACCTCGCGCGGCGTAATAACCTTCTGCAACCATATTCATCTCAATCGTGGCCCATTTTACGCTATAACCTTTTCCGACCATCGTACCGAAGGTGCGGTTTCTCGAATATGGAGAATAAGCTGTCACTAACAAATCTCCCAGATAAGCGCTGCTCTTCACGTCGCGATGTGTTTCATTCACTGACTCTAAGAATCGCTCTATTTCGCGTGCAGCGCTGCTGATAAGCACCGCTTGAAAATTGTCTCCATAACCAAG
>CANGVZ010000052.1 GCA_947457285.1 Flavobacteriales bacterium
AATATCGAGCAAGGGTTGAAACTGAAGCTCTGATTTAGCGTTGATGGCTTTATCATCGCCTCTGTATTTCTTTATGAAACCGGGGATTTTACTTTGAAGAATAGCCGGTTCAGAGTCCTTGTGTGTTTCGACATATGTCTTGAAGTTATCCCAGCGCTGATTAGTATTGCGATAGTGCTCAGACTGTAAAACATTGTGCAGGGGCATGATCAGGTCAAATTCAAAATGTGAATTGGCGGGCACGTCTTCTATCACGGCCGTTACAATATACAGACCGGGCCAGTTGTCGTGCAGCTCTAGTTCTTTGCCGATAGGATCTGATTTCCCAAAATATTTCGTGGCAATTGACTGAGTGAGAACAATGGAATTAGGGTTATAAAGAGCGGTAAAGTTTCCATACGCAAATCTGAATGTAAACAGCTCAAGGAAAGAACTGTCTGCCGCTAATATTTTATGTTCATAGAACCGGACTTTTTTGTTTTGCTCATTGGCAAAACTAACAACACTGCTGTTGCCATGAGTGCGCGCAAACTTTTTGATTTCAGGGATTTCATTTAATAGTTGGGGGCCTAGGTCATATCCCGTGTAAGACTCCTTAGTGCCATCGGTATAGAATGAACTTACAACACGATAGATATTCTTGGCATTCGCGTGAAATCCATCATAGCTCGTTTCAAACTCCACATACTTGCCAATGACCAAGCAGGCCGCCACGCCCACCGCAAGACCAAACACATTAACAAAGGCATACGCTCTGCGTTTGTTGAGATTGCGTAGCGTGATCTTAAAATAATACCAGGTCTAAAAAACCGAATCACATTCCAAATCAATTTCCTCCTCGCTTTACTTTCTCCAAATACCCTCGCATCGCGCTCACACTTTTGAATCAGGTCGCCTTCGATTTCCTCGTATAGATGATTCGGACAAAACCATTTTAAAAGACGAAAGGCGATATGAGGCGACTTGTCATTCATATCTCAAACTATCAACCGGATTCTTTCCAGCAGCCTTCACCGATTGGAAAATAATTGTGCTTAACCCGATAGCCAACAACACGCAAAGAGGGATAAGAAATAAAACGAACGTGATGTCTATCCGATAGGCATATTGCGCCAGCCACCAGGTAATCAAATAATAACTGACGGGAATGCCCACCAATGCTGATAGCACAAGAGGCACCATAAAATTTTGACATAGTTCGCGAGTAATAGTTGAAGCCGTTGCACCCAATATTTTCTTTATCCCAATCTCCTTTGTCTTTTTATGAAGGGTGTAGATTGATAGAGAGAATAATCCAAGGCAAGCAATCATAATAGCAATGCCCGAGAACAAGCCGATACTTTTTCCCATTAGCACATCGGCCTGATATTGTCGATTAAAAAATTCGTCTAAGAAAAAATATTGAAACGGTTTATCAGGAAAGTGAAATTTCCAGATTTTTTCAATTTTGGCAACCTGATCGGGAAGGTTTCCGTCCGTCATGGAGATAGTTAAAAATTTCATGAAGCCTGCTCCTGTAATGTATGTGGAAGGACTAAGAGCTTCGTGCAGTCCCGATTCGTGAAACGACTCCACAATACCAATGATTTCTCGTTCGCCATACATAGCCAGGTTTTTTCCAAGGGCTTCTTGCGGTGAACTAAAGCCCAATTGCTTTATTGCTTCTACATTTACAATGATGGATCTCTCATTGTTTTGTGATGAAGTATAGTTGCGTCCTGCTACTAACTTTAAATCAAAGGCACTTAAAAAATCTTCATCCACTCTCGTGAAGTTAGCACGGATAGTTACATCTTGTTTAGCACTAGACAATCGGGTACTACCACGCCATTCGTTTTTTCTACCAGGTATGCTTGACGAAATAGTGGAGGCTTTGCATAAGGAATGGGTCAAAAACTCATTCTTTATAGCTACCATTTTTTGATTGAATACTGAATCGCTTTCCTCACCATAAGTAGGCAATACTTTTACAACTAATTTCTGGTCAATAGTAAAGCCCAAGTCTTTCAATTGCATGAAAGTGACTTGCTTAAACAAAGTATAGGTGGCTATTATCAAAACAAGTGAAATGGTGAATTGAGCGGTTACCAATATTTTCTGAAAATTTGATTTTCTTTCGCCTATTGATAACCCTTTTAATGCCTCAAATACTTTGAACCGAGTGAGCATAAAGGCTGGATAAAAACCAGAGACAAGGGAAACAACTACAACGAACGCCATCATCGCTGTCCAAAATGTTGGCTGATGAATTAAGGTTAGAGAAATATTGGAATCGAACAAAGTATTAAACCACGGATAGAGAAGCCATGCCAACAATAAACCGATGACAATTGCCGCAAAACTCAATAGCAACGATTCTATTAAAAACTGCATGGACAACTGTGTTTTTGTTGAGCCAATGGTTTTCCTTACGCCAACTTCCTTTAAGCGTGCCAACGAGCGAGAGGTGTTGAGGTTAACTTGATTGATAATGGCAATAACGATCATAAATACAGCAACTATCAATAATGCGTTTACAATGCTTCTGTTTCCGTTCGCGCTCATCTCTCCATCTAAATGTGAATCGAGGTGAATACCATGCAAAGGTTGAAGTTCAAATTGAGAGTATGTATTGGGTTGCCCTTTATAGTAGTCGCCCATGTACGACTGGGCAAAGTTGGGCAGATGATGTGATATACGTTGAATGTCTGATCCTTCTTTCAATAAAATATAATTATAAAGCCCATCCCATGTAAACCGCTGTCGGTCGTCATAAAACCTAAACCACGATAACAGCATATCGAACTTCAAGTGGCTGTTGGCAGGCAAATCATTAAACACACCTGTAATGGTAAGATCACCGTCTTTTCCTTTTAGGATTTCACCAACCACATCCAATTTCCCAAAGTAGCGAAAAGCGGTTGACCGTGACACAATAACCTTGTCGAGCCCTGCCAATGCAGACGAAGCATCTCCATAGATAAAATCGAGATCAAAGATTTTGCAAAAAGTGCTATCTGCTGAATAGGAATTAGGTTCTGAAAAGCTTTTCCTTTCACCTGATTTCAGGGTGGCGGTAAAAACAGGCTCAATATTTAGGCTAACTGGGAACAAACGAGTCACTTGTTCCACTTCCGGAAAATATTCTTTCATAGCAATTCCTACTTCTGGAAAGCTCATTGCCTTTTTGTAAAGTAATTCGCCATTTACAAAACGATTGTGCTGCAATCGGTAAATGTCATTGTGCCTAGGGAAAAAATTGTCATAGCTCAACTCAAACCGCGCATACTCAGCCACTAGTATACATGCCGCTATACTTATACTCAGTCCGAATACACTTACCAGTGCAAATGCCTTGTTTCTGGAAAGCATGCGTAGCGAAAACTGAAAATGATGTTTTAACATAGAACTATGGATTAGACGATTTGAAAATTTATTCCGCAGTAAAATCCCTGGCCTGAAAAACCGAATCACATTCCAGATCAATCTTCTCTTCGCTCTTTTGTCTCCAAACGTTTTCACATCCCGATGGAATCTTTGAATCAAATCGCCTTCGATTTCTTCGTAGAGGTGAGCGGGGCAGAACCAACTAAGGAAACGCAAAGCGAATGGTGGATGAGCACTTTCAGGAGTTTTCATTTCTTTGATATATTTGCAATATGAAAACTCTTACATTGAACTTGGACGATTCCCTCACCAATCAATTCCAAAATCTTTCGCCAGAAGATAAAGGCAGAGTTGAAAAACTGATGGGCAATGTGCTCGCTGAGATTTTTAAAAGAGATCGAAACAAGACTTTGTTTGATATTCTCGACAAAACAGCCACGCAAGCTGAAAAGAACGGAATGACCATTGCCAAACTTGCTGAATTGATGGAGTGGGACGAAGAAACAACTCGAAATCTTTTTGGCGAAGAAGCCATTCGCAATGGCCATTGACCATTTTGTCATTGATACCAACGTATTGGTTAGCAGTGTAGTGTTTAAATCACAAAGGCCAATTGCTGCTATAAAACATTGTTTCGCAAAAGGCACAGTGTTCACCTCACCAGAAGTACTTGAGGAATATAAGTCAACACTTTTAGCTGATAAATTTGATGATTTTATACTGGCGGAAACCCGCCAAATTGCCTTATCTATATTCGTGAATGCTTGTGAACTAGTAACCCCATTAGAAAAGATAGAAGTTTGTCGCGATGCTGATGATAATAAATTATTGGAGTTAGCAGTGGCAGCAAAGGCCGCCTGCATCGTTACAGGTGATAAAGATTTGCTTGCATTAAACCCTTTCCGCGGCATAGCGATTCTCACCCCAAGCAATTTCATGCAACTGTTCTGAACAAGGTCGCCTTCTATTTCTTTGTAAGGTCGCAGCTTTTTATTCATACTTCAAAGACTTAACGGGTTCAGCCATGGCGGTTCTAAGAGATTGTAGACAAACCATCGTTATGGTGATGCAAAAGAGAATTAGGATAGGAACGGCAAACATCCACCCATTCAAATCAGTATGGTAGGCAAAACCGCTTAACCAATGTGAAACAAATAGATAACTAATCGGAATGCCCATTAAAAATGCCACTGCCATCAGCACTGCATACTCACGCGAAATTAAAATCAGGATGTTGTAAGCAGATGCACCCAATACTTTTCTAATACCGATCTCTTTATTTCGTTTGGCAACGCCTAGCGAGACCAACCCCAACACGCCAGTCAACACAATAATAAGTACCAAAACAGAGGCGATGGCCGAAGCTCTTTTTAGTTGAAGTTCGGTTTGATAAGCCATCGTCAATCGCTCATCGGTGAAAGTATAAACAAATGGATCGTTCGGAAATATGTTCTTCCAATTTTTCTCTACCTCTTGAACAGACTGAGCTATGTTGCCAGGGTGTAGTTTGAAAGAGAAAAAGCGGAAAGCTTGGAAGTCACGGTTATGGGTGAACGCGACAGGCTTAATGCGCTCGTGCATCGATTCAAAATTGAAGTCTTTGACGATGCCAGCGACAGTAAATTCTTTATCTGAAAATTGCATTCTCAATTTATCGCCCACCTCCACAGCCAACGCCTTCTGTGCAGATTCGTTTAAGACCAACCGATTGGCTTGAAAGCCTTCGGATTCATCAAAGAAAAATTTTCCTTCTAAAATCTTCAATCCATAAACCTTGGCATAATCTTCATCAGCACTGGCCATGTTGGTGAGTATCCCCTTCTCAAGGGGTTGCCCTGCAAGATTGATAGTAGCACTAAACGGATCGAAATTAAAATTGGGCGATCCCCATGAAAGAGAAACGGATTTTATTTTTGACGATGTCAGGAATTCTCTTTTTGCCGCGGTCATTTTATTCATCCCCTCTTCATTCCACATCCGCGGTACAGAGGACACGATCAGCACGTGCGATTTATCATAGCCCAAATCGGCTTCCATGAAATAGGAAATTTGATCAGACATGACCAGTGACATAATGAAAACAAAAACGGCAATCAAAAACTGGAAGGCAACCAACCCTCTCGAAAACCGAATCGTGCCCTTCACAGAATGGAATTTTCCTTTCAGGGATTCAATAGTTTCAGTGGCCGACAAATAAAGTGAAGGATAAACCCCAGCTAGTAAACCGACCATCAACGTGCCGGTCAGCATTGACACCCAAAAAGAAAAATTCATTTTAAGAATGTCAGGCAACGATACACCCAGTACCTCACCAAAATAGCCGTGCAAAATCTCGTAAAGGAAAAGCGATAGGCTGCCAGAAAATACAGCAAACAATAGTGACTCGGACAGAAATTGAATAACCACCTGCCTTTTTATACCACCTATCACTTTGCGC
This sequence comes from Flavobacteriales bacterium, assembly GCA_947457285.1. Taxonomy (GTDB): domain Bacteria; phylum Bacteroidota; class Bacteroidia; order Flavobacteriales_D; family Sanyastnellaceae; genus JAIXWP01. Next base: position 5,804 of record CANGVZ010000052.1, read on the forward strand.
ACGCCTACTTCTTTTAATCGAGAGAAAGAGCTGGCAATGGAAATGTTAACAAAATTAGTGATGGCAAGTGTCAATATAAAAAACAAAATGATGGTAAGAGAGATGATAAGTTTTTGAACGACTCCATGATTGGTGACCAAATAATAATTTTTCAAGGAGTTGAGTTCAATGGTTTTGTTCTCACTAATTGCCTTGGGTGCCTCTTTAGTAAGTATCCTATTTAGAATGGCGGCAGCTGCAACGGACGATGCATTGGGTGCTATTTTTATATAGGTAATGATTCCGGTATTCCATTCATCTTGGAAGCCGAGGTTAAAGTCTCCACGGCTGTCTTGAGGCAGAAATATTTGAGCATCTGAATTCATAAAGTCAGTTACTGAGTTTTTCTTCTGAACTTCAGCCATTACAGCGGTAATCACGAAATCTTTCAATCCATTTACTTCAGTACTCAACGTAAGTGTTTCGCCAACTACATCTGTTTTGTTAAAGTATTGCTGTGCAATTTTTTCTGTGATCACAATTGAGGTCGGTTTGTTTAAAGCCATTTCTACATTGCCATGCAAAACAGGAAACCCGAACATTTCAAAAAAGGTAGAATCACCGATCATGCTTTGTATGCGGAAATGTTTGTCTCCTTTTGAAACGGTAATGTTTCGATCGCGAAATCGATAGTACTTTTCAAATACAGTTGGGTATTGCTCAATGGCCTGTTGTCCCAATAGGGCAGGCACAAAAAAGGGTGGTTGATTTCCTTCGGTGGCTTTGTAGTTGGTTTCCATCAAGTAGAGACGATCAACATCTTTTAAATTTGCGTTCACCTGCATTTCGCCCCAGATAAAAACACCGATAAGCAATGCAAAGGTGATCCCAACCGTCAACCCTAAAATGGCAATGGCGGAATAGAATTTTTGCTTGAGCAGATTGCGCATCATGATCTCGAAATAACTTTTGTACATATCAACTTGATTTAATTCAACTGAAAATTTACTCCTTAACACAATCCCTGGCCTAAAAAACCGAATCACATTCCAAAGCAGTCTTCTCTTCGCCTTATTATCTCCAAAAGCTCCTGCTTCTCGATAAAATTTCTGAATAAGGTCGCCTTCGATTTCCTCGTAGAGATGGGGTGGGCAGAACCATTTCAATAGTCTTAGACTACGAAAGGTTTGAATCTTATCATGGTTATGATTGTTCACACCCTACTGTTTATTTGAATGCGTATATTGATTGAAGCAACCATAGAAATCACGGTCTAAGACATCTTCAACTGTGGCACCAACTTCCAAAGCTCAATCCTCGATTCTTTTAGCGCGCGGAGCATCGCCATCCCCGCACTGGTAATTGTAAAAATTCGTTTGCGTCTACCACCGCGTTCATTTGTTCCTCCACCCATGCTGGATTTGATGTAGCCCTTGTCTTCTAATCGATAGAGCGTAACATGTACGGCACTCAAATTTACTTCGCGCTTCAAACGCGTTTCAATTTCTTCTGAGATGGCTGCTCCATATGCATCCTTTTGCAAAGCGGCCACCATCGTCAAAACCAGCTCCTCAAATTCGCCCAAGTATTCCTTAGCCATATCCTTATATTAGTTATATCCTTATATTTTGTTAAGTAAATAAGCAATAAATTTTTAGGAAAGCAAAAAGAATTGAAAAGAAATGTTTTCGGAAAGCCAGATGGGCTTGTAATAGCGTCTGCTAATTACCTTCAGCGCTGCGCTAGTGTTGTCTATAATTACGCTATTGGTACACTTTTTCAATGGCTATGCGCGCAATCCGTTCGTCTTCCGCCTCTGACAAACCACTAACGCCAATTCCTCCAATAACTTTGCCTTCTTGAACAATTGGGAGACCGCCACCAAAGCCAGTAATTTTTGCATCGCCCCAAAAACCCTGCTCACGATTAGCGCTAACCATAAACTCTCCTATTTCGCGGGTAGATTTTCGATCGCGCGCTGCGGAATGTGCTTTACTCTGTGCAATTACTGCGGCAGCTGGTGATGCCCCATCCATCCGCAAAAATGAAATCAATTCGCCCTCTGGTCCGCAAACGGCCACGGCTATGTGTTTGTTTATTTTTTCCGCTTCAAAAATGGTATGCTCAATCAATTGAAAGGCTTCTTTGGAACTTACCTTAGTAAACTGCATGTCTCCGTCTTTTTTATTTACAATTTGTAGAAGTTGATTAAATAAACCTATTCCTTAATCACGAGCTTCCCCTTCAAAAAATCTGCGGTATAACCTTTCCCTTGTTTTGCCATCTCTTCAGGTGTACCTTCAAATAAAAGATGCCCACCGTTTTTTTCTCCACCTTCCGGGCCTAAGTCAATAATCCAATCAGCAGATTTTATAACTTCTAAATTATGTTCAATCACAATGACAGTGTGCCCTTCATCTACCAATGCATTAATGGCTTTTAGTAATTTAGAAATATCATGGAAGTGCAGGCCAGTGGTTGGTTCATCGAAAATGAAAAGTATGCGCTCGCTAAAATCAGAGTTTTTGCCAAGAAATGAAGCAAGCTTTACTCGCTGCGCTTCGCCACCCGAGAGTGAGTTAGAGGACTGGCCTAATCTTACATACCCTAATCCTACTTCAAAAAGTGGTTTTATCTTTTCATAGATGGGCTTCTTGTCCCTAAAAAATTCGAGCCCTTCTTCCACGGTCATATCCAATACATCGGCAATTGATTTGCCGTTGTGTTCCACCTCCAACACTTCTTGTTTAAATCTCTTTCGATGGCAACTTTCACACTCCAGATAGATATCTGCCATGAACTGCATCTCTACTTTTATCTCACCTTCACCCTCACACGTTTCGCAACGCCCGCCCTCTACGTTGAAAGAAAAGTGGGAAGGTTTATATCCGCGCTGTTGAGCCAGTGGCTGATCAGCATAGAGATTTCTAATGGCATCGTATGCTTTGACATAACTGATCGGATTAGAACGAGAAGATTTACCAATTGGATTCTGATCGATAAATTCGATTTGTTTGATCTTAGAGTAATCACCAGTCAATTGATCGTACTTACCAGGTGTCTCTCCTACTGCACCATTCATGCGGCCAATAGCCGGATACAAAATTTTCTTAATCAACGTTGATTTACCAGAACCACTTACTCCCGTTACGACCGTCAATATCTCCAATGGAAATTTGACTTTTAGATTCTTTAGGTTGTTCTCGCGGGCGCCAATGATGTTTATGGAATCCTTCCATTTTCTTCTGATCGTGGGGATCGCTATTTTTTCTTTCCCGCTTAGGTAGTCCGTTGTATGCGTGCTTATCTGACTATTTATCTGTTTTATCGTGCCCTGAAAAACTAATCGGCCACCATGTGAACCCGCATCCGGTCCAATATCAATGATTTGATCTGCGGCACGCATAATCTCCTCCTCATGCTCTACCACAATAACAGTATTGCCCATATCGCGCAGCGACTTCAATACTTCCACCATTCGCTCGGTATCTCTTGGATGAAGGCCAATACTTGGTTCATCTAAAATGTACATAGAGCCAACCAACGCACTCCCCAATGACGTGGCCAGTTTTATTCGCTGAAATTCTCCGCCCGACAACGTGGAGGTAACTCGATTGAGTGTTAAGTAGCCAAGACCAACTTTCAACATGTACCCCAATCGCGATTTGATTTCCGTCAATATGCGATCAGAAACTTTCTGTTCGTAATCTGGCAGTTTGAGTTTGTCGAAAAATACCAACGCATCTTCAATCGGCATTAGCACTAAATCTGTGATAGAGGTGTTGGCAATCTTTACGTAAGCCGCATCTTTTCGAAGTTTAGTGCCGCGACAATCCGGACAGGTTGTTCTGCCGCGAAAGCGCGAAAGCATAACACGATACTGAATCTTATGCGTTTTCGTGGTGATGTATCTAAAGAATTCATTCAAGCCTTCAAAATATTCGTTGCCTGTC
>CANGVZ010000053.1 GCA_947457285.1 Flavobacteriales bacterium
ACTCAAAGGTTTTGGTGTGGAAGAGTTGAACCTCGGTGTGATGGCTGCTGGGTTAGAATTTGCTGAAGAGATTTTAACCAAGCACTTTGGTACCAAATCACTCAAAGGTTTTGGTGTGGAAGAGTTGAACCTCGGTGTGATGGCTGCTGGTGCGATCATGCATTATCTCGCAGAAACGCAACACGATAAAGTGGCGCATATAAGCACGCTGGGCCGCATTGAGGAAGATCGATATGTGTGGCTCGATAAATTCACCATTCGAAATCTTGAATTGGTGAGCAGCGTGCATGAGAATGCAAAGACACTGGTGGACATAATGGACGAAACGGTGAGTCCAATGGGCGGCCGACTATTGCGTCGTTGGATACTCTTGCCATTGAAAGAAGTGTCGCTCATCGAGCAGCGACTTGCAGTAGTAGATTATTTCAATCATCATAGCGAAGTATTAGAAAATCTAAGTACGGAGCTAAAACATATTGGAGACTTAGAAAGACTTATTTCTAAAGTCGCTGTGGGCCGCATCAATCCGCGTGAAGTGCAACAGATTCGTCGCGCACTCGATGCCATTGCGCCTATCAAAGAAATGTGTTTGCAATCGAAAAATCAAGAGTTGGTTGCTATCGGAAATCAATTGAATCCTTGTGAAGACATTGCCAATCGCATTCGTCGTGAGATTCATCATGATCCTCCAATTGCGATGAACAAAGGACAAGTGATTGCAGAAGGTGTGGATGCGGAGTTGGACGAGTTGCGAAACCTTGCATTCAAGGGAAAAGATTATCTCCTACAAATACAACAACGCGAAGCAGAGCGTACAGAAATTCCTTCGTTAAAAATTTCGTACAACAATGTATTCGGTTATTATCTGGAAGTACGAAACACGCACAAGGACAAAGTGCCTGCCGACTGGATTCGCAAGCAAACGCTCACACAAGCGGAACGCTATATCACCGAAGAACTGAAAGAATACGAAACGAAAATTTTGGGAGCTGAAGAAAAAATCGGTTCAATTGAGTTTCGTATTTTCAATGAGTTGGTGGCGGCGATAATGGAATACACATCATCGATTCAATTGAATGCACAATTGTTGGCGCGTGTGGATTGTTTGATGTCGTTTGCTAAGGTGGCTGTGAAATACAATTACGTAAAGCCGTCTGTGAATGATAGTAAGGTGTTGAAGATTTTGAATGGTCGTCATCCAGTGATCGAACGTTCGTTGCCTGCGGGAGAAGAATATGTGAGCAATGATATTTATCTCGATAATGAGACGCAGCAAATCATGATGATCACAGGACCTAACATGTCGGGTAAGTCTGCTGTGTTGCGACAGACGGCGCTCATCACCTTGATGGCGCAAGTGGGTTCGTTTGTGCCCGCATCATCAGCCGATATTGGAATTGTAGATAAAATATTTACGCGCGTTGGCGCGAGTGATAACATTTCGAGTGGTGAATCTACCTTCATGGTAGAAATGAATGAGACTGCGAGTATCCTCAACAATTTGAGCGATCGCAGTTTGATATTGCTTGATGAAATTGGACGCGGTACGAGCACTTATGATGGAATCTCCATCGCTTGGTCGATAGCGGAGTTTGTACACGAACATCCGCGTTATAAAGCGAAGACGCTATTTGCCACCCATTATCATGAGTTGAATGAAATGGAAGGAATCTTCAAACGCATTCGCAATTTTAATGTGAGTGTAAAAGAAGTAGGGCAGCGCATCATCTTCTTGCGCAAGTTGGCGCAAGGCGGTAGCAATCACAGTTTTGGTATACACGTAGCGAAATTGGCGGGCATGCCATCGAAAGTGGTAGATCGAGCGAAAGAAGTATTGGTGCAATTGGAAAAATCACATTCGAAAGAAAATCTCAATGGCAATATCAAACAAGTGGCGCAAGATGCTGCTGTGCAATTGAGTTTTTTCCAACTCGACGATCCCTTGCTCGAACAGATTCGCGACGAAATCATCCACCTCGATATCAACACCCTCACCCCCGTCGAAGCCCTCATGAAGCTTAACGAAATCAAGCGACTGATCAAAGGCTAGGACGAAAGTTACGGAGCGACGGAGGGACGGAACGACTAATTCGCGATGACTAATTCGCAATAGCCAATTCGCAATAGCCAATTCGCAATAACTAATTCGGAATGACTAATTCGCAATAATCAATTCTGAATTAATCATTCTGAATTCGGAATTCAGTATTCCTCCAATGTTCCCTTGTTCTCCACCTGCCCATGAATGGGCAGGCTATTAACGTTTATCTTTTCCCCCCTATTCCCTATTTCCTATCGGCCCCTCCATCGCTTCGTCGCTTGTCGCTTCGTCGCTTGTCGCTTCGTCGCTTGTCGCTTCGTCGCTTGTCGCTAAGCCACTAGAACCTGAACTAGTCACTAGTCGTTAGTATCTAGTATCTAAAAAAGTCCCTTTTTTCTATCTTGCAAAAAATATCACTACTATGAAAAATGTTCTTGCGGCAATGGCTTTGGTTGTTGCGTCGTTTGGTTGTGCGGAGAAGAAAGTAGAAGAAAAAAAGACAAGCTTTGATGGACAAGCTTTCGCGAAGGGGTACTTCGACACATTCAATCGCCACGATTGGAAAGCATTGTCAGACTATTATGCAGATGATGCGACATTTCTCGATCCATCATTCGGAACGAAACCTATCAAACAGAGTAAGGCTGATTTTGTAATTAAGTATTCCGAAATGACCAACATATTTCCAGACTTAAAAGATGAATTGAAGAGTGTATATGCCATTGATTCCACCACCGTCATCGTAGAATTCGTTTCCAGTGGCACCGGACCCGACAGCGTGCGTTTTGAACTCCCCATCTGTTCCATCCTCAAACTAAAAAACGGCAAAATCATAGAGGACAGGACGTATTATGATAACTTTTAAAATAGATACTAGCGACGAAGCGACGAAGCGACGAAGCGACGAAGCGACTGAGGGACGGAGGTACTGAGGGACGAATTGACTGAGCGACGTAGGGACTTATTCGCAATTCCAACTTCCAACCTCCAAATTCCCTTGTTCCCAATACCCCCTTGTTCCCTTGTTCCCAATCCCCCCCTTGTTCCCTTGTTCCCTTGTTCCTTGTTCTTTACTTCAGTCCTTTATTTATAAAATCAATCATGGGCTGCGTGGTGGCGAAGGCTTTGAGGATTTGTTTTTCTGCTTTGCCACTGATGAGGTCGGCGTCGGGAATTTCGAGGTAGGTATAAAATCCTTTCATACGAATGTATTCATCGGCGGGATCATTGGGCTCAAATCCTTTGGGTGCGCGCGTTAGAATCTCAGGAGCTTGCACTCCTTCGGGATAGACTTTGAGGAATTGTTTGTCTTCTACAATCTTCTTCCATTCTTTCAATCCATATTGAATCTCCTTGCGAATGTCGAGTAGGTGAGGAGGTTCGGGCATGTATACGCCGCCACCAAAAAAACTTCCACCAGGAACTAATTGAAAGAAGTAAGAAGCGAGATGACTCTTCTTGCCACCCTCACTGATTATGGCGAAGAAGTTTGTTTTGTAGGGTGTTTTGTCTTTCGAAAAGCGAATGTCACGATTGATGCGGTTTACACATTTTTTTGCATCGAGTCCAGCAGCTTTGATATTGTCATCAAATTTTGATATGCCGCTAATGAGGTCCGCTACTGCTTGAGTGAAATCCGCCTTAGCCCCCTCGTAGAGGGGGCGATTGGCGTCAAACCATTCTTTATTATTATTCTTCTTCAACTTGCTGAGAAAGTCGAAAGTGCTCTTCTGAATCTTCATCGGTAAAATCAATTTTTCTGCCGTGAAGATAGACTTTTCCGAGCGTACAAATTGGCTTCGGACTCTTTTACTTCATTTACTGAAATGCCTAGAACATCTTCAAGGAAAATTTCTTTTTTACCATGGAGTAAAACATGGGCGACTTCGTGAAAAAAGGTCAACCAAAAATCATCGTCAGATTTGAATTTTGTCGAAAGTTGAATGATTGGTCTTTTATGAAACCACCGAGCAGCAGCGCGAATGGGGGCTTTGGCTAATACTGGAGTTTGTACCAAAGCAACTCCACATTCGGCGCATATTTTTTGAAGTTTCTCGAAAGATAGAGTTCTCGACCTAGAAGCTTTTACTTTAATGTACTCGAGTTTTTCTTTGAATTTTGTTTTGTCGAATTCAGTTAGTTCCAGTTCCAAACATTGCAACTCTCCTTTTCGGAGCCATGCGGAGATCGCATAAGGATTGGAGCAATATGCCAAGTACTGATTAGCGGTTGCATTTATTTCTATATCATTATAGATTTTCTTCCATTCAGCAGCAGAGGCTATTCCAAAGAACTTGAGCAAACGATCAACGAGAGTATGAATCTCTTTGGAGTCGTCCAACCAACCCAACCGCTTCATATTATGTATTGGGAATTGATGGACCCATACTGTTTGCCTTACAAGTTCTTCTTTTAATTCGATTTCATAAAGTGCCATACGATAGGCCTTTTCGCGGTTAATCCAGAATGAAGCGGGTATTCCAAGAACATTTTCAAGTTGATATGCTGTGATCATGCTGATTGGTTCTCTGCCTTTAATGATGTCGTTGATTTTTTCTTTTGGTCTGCCCATTCTATCAGCAAGCTCTGCTTGAGTCATACCGATGAACTCCAAATGCTCCTGAATTGTATCGCCAGGAGGCGAAATCAACGAGCGCTCTATTTCAATTGATGGTTTCATTTTTCTTGTATTCAATGGTAATCTACAATTTCGGTAATCTCAATCATTGTCACTTCCCGCCAATTTAATCCACCATCCTCCTTGTATGGGGTTGGATGATGATTGACTTTAAATATTAGTCTATAGTTATTAGAAACAACAACAGCAAGCTCTCCTTTCCTTTTGCCTGTTAACTCGTGACACCTCGCTGCTGGAATGGATTTCAATACTGCGAGGTTTTCAGCAGATTTAAGTTCTGACAACCTCTGATGAATTTTTACAGCGAGCCGGCCAAAAGTTTTCAATAGCGTTGCCGGATCAGTGAGCTGTTTTTCGAGTTTACTGTTTCTAAAACTAATATTCAAGTTAATATTATATCCTAAAATAATTAACGAAAATGGTTAACAAAAATACAAAATATTCTACATCAAATTACTTTTATCTTGCTTTTTTTAACCTCGGCTATACACCGTCTCTATGTGTTGCAACACGGAGGTGGGTTTGCGGCCGAGGATGGTGGCGAAATCACTGCTGGTTTTGTCTAGCTCGCCTTGGGCTTGCGCTACCGCAAAGGCAGTGAAGATGTGTATCATTTCTTTGGGTAGTCCAAATCCAGTCAAGATTACCATGTATTCTTCTGATGATGGAGAGATATATTGAATGGATTTTCCAGAAATTTTACTTAAGAATTCTGCAATGTCTTTGTAGCTTACACTTTGATCATTTACGAAGTCATACATCTTATTTTCGTGACCTTCAGAGATGAGAATTTGTGCCGCAGCTTCCGCCATTTCAGAACGAAGCACTGCACTGATTTTTCCATCACCAGCGGGAACGTAAATGGTGTTGTTGTCAAATACATGTTCACCTACAAAAGCGGGAAGAAGATCGAGATACAAATTGTTTTTTAGAATGGTATAATTCAGACCACTTTCGAGAATGAATTTTTCTGTATTCAAATGGGAATCTGCTACAGCCCAGAGTGGCGATGATGAATCTTCTGTTTTACGTTGTAGGCTTGTATAAACGATATGTTGCACCCCCGCTTCTTTAGCGGCTCGAACAGCTTTATATTGTTGAGTGGTTCTATTTTGTAAGTCATTGCTTGACACTAAGAGAAGTTTAGAGACGCCGCCAAATGCGCTGATCAATGAATCATAGTCATTGTAGTCTCCCAAAACCGCATTCACACCTTGATTCTCCCAGTACGCTTTGTCTTCTGCTTTTCGAATAAGCGCTTTGATGTTTTGTGGTGCTGTTCCTTTGTTAATTAGAGCGTGAATTGTAGCTCTACCAAAATGCCCGTTGGCGCCTGTTACTAAAATCATTTTTTTGTTTTTTTAAATTAATAATTACATTTGTTACGCGAAGTAACTAATAATAGTTTAAAAAAGTAACTGTTACCAATTGGTAACGGATAAATAAGGTAGGAACAAAATGGTAACCAATAGGAAAAAGAAAGATGATTTGGTTTGTCCGGTGAGTGGACTTTTAGAATTGATAGGTGGAAAATGGAAGCCGATTATTCTTTTTTATTTGCGAAATGACACACGTCGTTTTGGAGAAATTGCCGCACGCATTCCAAATATCTCAAGAAAAGTATTGACCGATCAGCTCAAAGAATTGGAGCGCGACAATCTTGTGATCCGCGAACAGTTCAAAGAGATTCCACCACGAGTAGAATATCGGTTGTCTCCGATGGGACAAAGCCTCGAACCCGTCCTGTCCGCCATGGCGCATTGGGGGACGAAACATTTGGGGAAGAAGTGATGGGCTTATGAGCGAGTCTAAGAATGCTCAGGGCAATCAACGCGAAGCTCATAATCCTTTAAAGGCGAATTCAAGAAGTTGCAATAATGACCATTTCTTTTCTTTTCATAGAAGCTGCAACTAAAACACATCCTTTGTAATGAAATCACTCCAATTTTATTGAGATGAGTGATGAGGTTCATCATTGAATTGAGCATGTCTTTCTTTTCTTGGTCGCTCAGATTTTGAAGAGGCTTTTCTATGACTGTTGCGAAGAGGGAAGATTTTTTAGCAATCTTTCGCCCTTCTTCCGACAGATGAATAACAAAACTACGTGTGTCTGTAGAATCTATCTCTTTGGTGACGAGATTTTTTGATAATAATATTTTTACACTATCGCTAATTGTAGCTTTGGTCATATTGAATTCCTCTGCAAGATATCCAACCTTGCATTTTTCTTCATTATGAAAATGAAGGAAAATCAAAATTTGTATTTGAATAGGGCTGAGTGAATGCTCTTTGCTTTCATTCCAAAGTAGCACCCTAAAGGCTTCCGAAACACGCTCCAAGGCTACCACTATTTTGCTTTCAAGCTTTTGTTGCTGTTCATTTGGATTAAAGGATGACTTCATATTATGCTTTTTTTACGTATATCCAAACCGATTCACCAGAATCCATCGATGTGGATTCTCGAAGATAGTCACTATTTTCATAAATATCAGTCTTGTATAGCTCTTCTCCCGTTAATTCAAAGCATGTTCCGTCTATAAAATCATTTTTTAATCCAGTCTTGACTGCTACTGGATGCTGGGCAAGGCCGCTCGTTTCAATCACATCTTTATTGGTGATATTGAGCATTTCTAGGCGATAACCATTTACCCTTGCCGATTTCCCAGAGAGCAGGCGTCCGTATGTAGACATTTGAACTTTCTCCATTTGAAGTGTCCCATAAGAGAACAATAGTTCGTGCTTTGCTCGTTGACCTTTCATAAAGTATAAATTAGAATAACCCCACAAAGATAGGAATCCTAACTTTGTGGGGAAAATTTTTTATTGAACTTTATATGGCAGGCTGAGATTTCCACTGGCGATGGAGTAAACTTTATATACGCCGAGCATGGGGAGCGCACCGTTGCTGTGGTTGGAGTCTCCTCCTGTATTAACTTCCATATAGGCCGTAACACCATCAAAGGAAAAATCCGTTTTGTTATTGATTCTGTAATTGGGGACAACAACACGAATCGTATTGTTATCAGTGATAACCTGAAAACCAGGGGAGTCCATATACATAGGCATACCTGGACTTGTCGGTGGGAGCTTTACACTCGCGTCATTGGTTTCGAATTGTTTGACGGCTAAACCACCTTCAACTCTTGAATCTTTGGTTAGAATAACCCAATGCGGATGCCAAACCAACCCGTCATTACCATTATTTTTATCCAGGTTTTCATCCCAAAGTGGACTGTCGTCAAAATCAGGATGTGATGTCAAGGCTAGCGCCACTATGCCTTCTGTATCGTTGAATCCAACATCAGAAGGTTTCAAGCTGGTCGGAAACACATAGCCTAGAACAGGAGCGCCATTCAACTGACCAACGGGCTTTGGAGTAGTTTCTCCAGCTTTACCTTTCACTGTTATTTCCCATATCGTGGCAGCGATGGCGGGAGATTTAGTTACACTAACGCTTACAATTTGGAAATTATCGTTGTTGTAATTCCCACACTTGTCGCATGCATAGTTTTTCGCACTGCAAAAAATTATGAGACTGGTTAAAAGAATATTTTTCATTGTCAGTACATTTTTTGGGTTTAGCCAATTACTTCTTTAAGTGATGCCCCATAGTTCATCTGTAGGACATTTCCTGTGGGGGTCAACAGGGCGGGCACCCCTTGAACTCCCGCTCTCTCTGCCTCTACGCTGCGATCTCTGCTTTCACCTAAATGAACAATCTCAACTGATTCTGTTCCTATGAGATTTACAATTTCTTGCTCTGCTGATACGCAAACAGGGCAACCTGCGTGATAAAAAATGGTTTTTTTCATGTTGTGTTTTTTTTGTTTGTGCATTATTGCGATGCAAATATAGTAAGGAATCCTAACAAAAGTAAAAATGAAAAAAAAAATTATCTTCTTTCATGAAACCGTATCCATTTTTGGTGTTTGTAATTCCGTTTTAATTTCTTTTATTTGAAGAATAGTTTTTTTGCAAATAGTGCTTAGATGCATCTAAGTCACGCTTAATCTTTACTAAAAACCGACGATGATAGCTTTCTATATTTTGTTCGCGCTTTATGTTGCCTATGTCTGGATAGATTATTTCCGAATGCTGGATATTTTTAAAAAACCCAATCTGGGAGTAGTCGTTAGTCAATTTGTACTTGGTGCAATCGCAGTATTACCTATTGTTGCATGGTCTCGTTTCGCACCCGATTTTCATTTTATACAGAAGGGAGATGACGCATTAAGCATACTATTGTACAATATTGTAGAAGTAGGAATGGTAGAAGAGTTTTTGAAATTCTTACCATTTATCTTCTCTTATCCATTTATTAAAAAATTTCTTGAGGAGCCAATCGATTATGTGATGGCAATTTGTGCCTCAGCACTCGGATTTAGTGCGATAGAGAATGTTTTATATTTCATTGATTCATCCGGGTTGACATTGGTGAGTCGTGCGTTGTTTTCAACTGTATCGCACTTGTTCAACACTTCATTGCTGGCTTATAGCGTTATTCGATTTTTATTTAGGAAAGGTATTGGCGCTGGTTTAGTTTTTTTCTTTACTTTTTTGTTGGCTTCTTTCTCCCATGGAGTTTTTAATTCTCTCCTGAGCATCAAAGACCTTAGAATGGTGACTGCAATAATTTTACTTGCGGGCTATTTTATGATAGTGGTAAATTGGTTTGCTAGCACTATCAATAGTGCGATTTGTAACTCCCCGCACTTTAGTTACCAAAAGTACTTTGATAGTAATGAATTATTAAAAAAGTTAGCTTTGAGGTATGGTATTATAATCGGGGCTGCTGTTTTAGTTACAATATTTTCGGAGGGCTTTGAGTCGGGTTTGGGTGTATTATTCTTTTCAACTGTTGGAATGGCGCTTGTGATGTCGGTGGTTGTCTTTAGAATAACGCGATTGACCCTTCGCAAG
>CANGVZ010000054.1 GCA_947457285.1 Flavobacteriales bacterium
AACTCTTCAGCGCTATAGCCAAGATGCGAAGCATTTTTTCAAGCCCATTCAATCCGAAAAAATAATAGAGATAGCAGAGGTTTCTAGATTGGGTCAAGATGTTTTTGGAGATAATGAGCGCTTCAAGTCTTGGCTCAACACTCCTAATTACGCTCTCGGCAATCAATTGCCATTGGAGCTTCTTAAAGACTCCTATGGAAAGGAGTTGGTGATGAATGAACTTGTCCGCATCAATTACGGCATACTTTCCTAGATGAAGCTCTTTCGTCTTTGTAGAGAAAAGTATGCGCTTCCGTTCTCCGGAGTTGGGGCCGCATTGGTTGGTGGGCGCTGGAATTCTCGCGGTGTGGAGGTTATTTACACGGCGGAGAACCGCTCATTGGCTATGGCAGAAGTAATAGTGCACTTTACGCTAGCTACTCGACCATTAGACTATGTTATGCTCACGATTGACTTACCGGACAATATTTCAAGTGAAAGGATAGAGGAGAAGTCACTTGCTGAGTATTGGAACGCATTTCCCCATATAAAAGGAACTCAGCAGATTGGAGATAGATTTATTCTAGAACAAAATAACTGCTTATTATACGTGCCATCAGCCATCACACAAGGCGACTACAACGTATTGGTCAACCCGCGTCACAAAGACTTCAAGAAAATAAAAGTAAAATCAATAGAACCCTTTCCGTTCAACGAAAGACTGGTGTTCAAAAGTTGAATTTTTAAATTCTAAATTCTAAATTCTGAATTCAGAATTCTGAATTCTGAATTCAGAATTTGGAAATTGGAGTTTGGAGTTTGGAGTTTGGATTTTTTTAATCCAATCTCCAATCTCCAATTTCCAATCTCCAATCTAGTCACTAGTATCTAGTCACTAGTATCTAGTCACTAGTATCTAGTCGCTAGTATCTAGTCGCTAGTATCTAGTCGCTAGTATCTAGTCACTAGTCGCCAGTCGCTAGTATCTAGTCACTATCCCAAGTACGACTTAAGTATCTTCGAACGACTGGTGTGTTTCAATCTTCGAATTGCTTTTTCTTTGATCTGACGTACGCGCTCGCGTGTGAGGTCAAAACGCTCACCGATTTCTTCCAATGTCAATGGATGTTCACCATTGAGACCGAAGTAAAGGCGAATTACGTCCGCTTCGCGTGACGTGAGCGTACGCAATGAACGTTCGATTTCTTTGCGCAATGACTCATGCAACAGATCCGTATCCGGCGATGGAGTATCATTGGTTTGAAGTACATCATACATTGTAGAACTGCTATCGTCACCATCTTTCAATGGAGCATCCATGGATACGTGACGACCGCTGTTGCGCAATGATTGTTTTACTTCATCCAAAGTCATCTCAAGTACTTCTGCCAATTCAGCTGGTGTTGGAGGTCTTTCGAACTCTTGTTCCAATTTTGCAAAAGCCTTGTTGATTTTATTGATAGATCCAATCTTGTTCAATGGAAGACGCACGATACGTGACTGTTCTGCCAAAGCCTGAAGAATGGACTGACGAATCCACCAAACTGCGTATGAAATGAATTTGAAACCACGTGTTTCATCGAAGCGCTGTGCGGCTTTGATGAGACCGAGGTTTCCTTCATTGATAAGGTCAGGAAGCGAAAGCCCCTGGTTTTGATATTGCTTAGATACGGAAACAACGAAACGGAGGTTGGCTTTGGTGAGCTTTTCTAAAGCGGCTTGATCGCCTGCTTTAATTCTGCGTGCCAATTCCACTTCCTCTTCCGCGGTGATCAAATCAACGCGACCGATTTCTTGTAGGTACTTATCCAACGACGCCGTTTCGCGGTTGGTAACCTGTTTTGTGATTTTTAACTGCCTCATTTTTACTTAAAAAAAATGACGATTATACTTGTAGGTTCCTTTGATTAACGTAAGAGTAGGGTGTATTTGTTTTGCTATTAATAAAACAAAACGAAATTTAACATCCTGCCCGAATTAATTCTGATTCTCCGGCTTTGGGAGGAGTGCCTTTCTGGAAAGCTTGAGCTTGCCATTTTTAGGGTCTCTTCCTATTACCTGGAACTTCACAATATCACCTTCTTTTAATACTTCTCTTACATCTTGTACGCGTCTCCACTCGAGTTCAGAAACGTGGATCAATCCATCTTGACCTGGTAAAATTTCAACGAACGCACCAAACGCTTGGATGTTCTTCACCGGACCTTCATAGATTTCACCGATTTCCACTTGTGGAGGCCACACGATGTTGCGTACGCGCTTCACTGCTGCATCAAGGCTATCCTTGTTTGTAGCGGCAATTTCCACGATACCTTTTCCATCTTTTTCTTCAATAGTAATGATACTTCCGGTTGTCTTTTGGATTTCCTGAATAATCTTACCACCTGGGCCGATTACAGCACCGATATTTTCACTTGGAATATCAAATGAAACCATACGAGGTGCATGTGGCTTGTAATCTTCACTAGGCTTATCAATGGTCTTCAACATTTCACCAAGGATGTGAAGTCTTCCTTGACGCGCTTGTTCTAATGCGTTTTTCACCATGTCCATGCTCAAGCCTTTGATCTTGATATCCATTTGACATGCAGTGATTCCCTTGTCAGTTCCTGTTACTTTGAAGTCCATATCACCGAGGTGATCTTCGTCTCCGAGGATGTCTGAAAGGATAGAATATTTTGAATTGTCTTCGTTGGTGATCAATCCCATTGCGATACCAGATACGGCACCTTTGATTTGAACACCACCATCCATCAACGCAAGTGTACCTGCGCAAACTGTTGCCATAGATGAAGAACCGTTTGACTCAAGGATATCAGAAACGATACGAATCGTGTAAGGACATTCATCGCGTGATGGAAGCACTGGCTTCAATGCACGGAGAGCGAGGTTTCCGTGACCGATCTCGCGACGACCAGTAGAACGAATCGGACGCGCTTCACCTGTTGAGAAAGGAGGGAAGTTGTAGTGCAACAAAAACTTATCTGTTCTTGGTTGCACTGCGCTATCGATCAACTGCTCATCGAGCTTTGTTCCCAAAGTCAATGTGGTCAATGATTGCGTTTCACCGCGAGTGAAAATGCTTGATCCGTGTGTTCCTGGCAAATAATCTACTTCACACCAGATAGGGCGAATTTGTGTTGTGCTGCGGCCGTCCAAACGAATTCCTTCGTTGAGGATCATGTTGCGCATCGCATCTTTCACACAGTCGTGATGATATTTTTTTATCAAGAATTTTTTCGCTGTTGCCTCTTCTTCGGTGAAACGAGCGTTGTATTCTTCTTCGATTTGAGCGAATGCAGCGCCACGTTCTTTTTTAGCGGAAGGCTTTTTAGCTGCATCGTAATATTTTTGATAGCACTCATCCCAAATAGACTTCTTCAATTCTTCGTCTTTTGGTTCGTGGTTGTATTCGCGCTTCACGAGAGACTTAGCTACTTTGGAAGCAAGTTCTTTTTGAGCAGCAACTTGCATCTTGATGGCTTCATGAGCGAGTTCGAGAGCTGTTACCATTTCGGCTTCGCTCACTTCTTTCATTTCACCCTCTACCATCACGATGCTATCATCGCTACCGGCTACCATCAACTCCATGTCAGCTTGCTCGAGTTGTTCCCAAGTTGGGTTGATCACGAGCGTTCCATTTACGCGAGCCACGCGTACTTCAGAGATAGGGCCATTGAATGGAATGTCAGAAACGGCAATAGCAGCAGAGGCAGCAAGGCCAGCGAGGCTATCAGACATATTTGATCTGTCAGCAGAAATCAATGTAACGATTACTTGCACTTCTGCGTGGAAGTCATCTGGAAACATTGGACGCAATGCGCGGTCAATCAAACGAGATACAAGGATTTCGTCATCATAAGGGCGGGCTTCACGTTTGAAATATCCACCGGGGAAACGCCCAGCGGCAGCGTACTTTTCACGGTATTCAACCGTGAGGGGTAAAAAATCGATACCTTCTTTTGCTTCTTCGGCTGCGACAACGGTTGCCAACAGCATGGTATCGCCTTGTCTTACCACCACAGATCCGTGTGCTTGTTTTGCCAATTTACCAGTTTCAATGGTAATTGGACGTCCATCTCCACGGTCGATGGTGTTGGTAATCAATTCGTAATTCATTGCGTCTATTGCGGATAATTTGTGTACTTAAAAAAAACGCAAAAAGGCAATTGGTGTCAATTGCCCTTTGCATATAGCCAGCACTATTTTAGTGTCTTATTTACGGAGATCAAGTTCTTTTACGATTGCTCTGTAACGGTTAATTTCGGTCTTTTGCAAATAGTCAAGAAGACTTCTGCGCTTACCTACCAAACGAATCAAAGAACGCTGAGTCCCATAATCCTTCTTGTTGTTCTTCAAGTGGTTGGTGAGGTGGTTAATTCTCATTGTGAAAAGGGCGATCTGGCCTTCAGCTGATCCGGTGTCCTTTTCTGATTTGCCATGCTTGGCAAAAATTTGCTTTTTTGTCTCTGTAGTAAGGTACATGCCAATACTTTTAAAGTGATTATTATGTGATCCTTAGAATATTACCCTTAATCAGGATTATGGGCTTTCTTAAAAGGACTGCAAAGGTACGATTATTTTTCCAATTTGCAACAGCTTACTCAATTCTTTATCAGATGCTTGGTAATGAGCATTTCAGGAGTGCGAACTTTAAGAATATAACTTCCAGAAGCCAGCGCATTGGTTTCCAAAGTAATGCTTCCGTTGCCTCCCAATGATTGTCCATTGGTCAAGAAAACTGTTCTTCCGCTAAGATCCACCAGTTCAATAGACGTTTCCTTTGAGTCAATCTGATGATAAGAAATGGTCAAGTTTCCTCTGAACGGATTTGGAAATGCCTCGACACTTCCTTGAAGTTCATTTTCGCTCACGCTTACATTCAAAGTGTTGTTTGCATTGAAGGTATGCATCTGTATAACGAATGGTCCGGTTCCATTAGGATTTCTTGCGTAGCCCATATTCTGCTGTTGTTGCTCATACGTTACCGCGTCTGCAATCTCACCTTCATTGTTCATTAATAGAACGGTTTCGCCTTCTGAACTCAGTTTGAAGTTTGCGTGAAAATCGCCTTGTAGTCCATCTTCATCGGCCCAAATAATAAGGTAGCTGTCAGGATTAAGTATCGTTCCGGAAGGAATTTCCCATTTCGTTAAGTTCCATTGGTTGTCTGTCAAATAGAATCCCGTCATATCGATGGCTTCTGATGTTGGGTTGTATAACTCAATCCAGTCATCTGACTCTCCCGCTTCGTCGGTCGCCACGCCACCATTGGAAGCCATGATTTCATTAATCACCACGCTCGTTTCAGGAGCTTGTGAAGGAAGGATGAAATAGTAGTAAAAATCATGTTCAGCTCCGGCTGGATTATAGCTTCTGGTCCCCGCTGTATTGCCCTCTACTACTTCGACGTAGAATCGCACCACAGTACCAGGCGCCTGCACCGGAAGTTCTGAGACATACTGACTGCCATTATATATCATTGCCACAGCAGTGAAATTGCCCACTAAACCAGTGGCATAATATAAATTTACACTAGCTATAGGGTCAGTAGACGAAACAGATGCTTTCACGATAGGAGCTTGATTTTGCTCAGGTAATTGCCATTCTATGTCGCTCGTATACAACTTCACGTCCGAGGTGATGGCAGCTATTGTATTCATTTCTGACTTGCCAGTAAGTGCATTTCTTCGCGCGGTTAGACGCTGTTGTAAAACAGTTTTCTCCGATACAAATTGGTTGTAGGTCGTTAGTTTTTTTGGATCAGATTCCACCAATGCATCTATAAATGCACCCCATTCATCAATGAATGCTTGTGTTTGAGTGAGGTTAATCGACTCTTCCAAAACTGTTCTCAGATGAGCGAGGTAACGTTGGCGATAAGCAGGTACTTGCATTAAGCGATAGAGCAGAGGATAGTTGGCATTATCGGCGTGATAAAATGGTCCCCAGGTATTCGCTTGATTTCCCAAGATGGAGTTGCCGTCGTATTCAAGAGGAGTCATTCGTCCGGTTTCCAATTCCCAATAAGCGTAATAATCCATTTTTCCTTTGTACACATAACTATCGTCGTCGCCAAACGCGATTTCACAAGCCAAGAACCAGAGCGCTCGATCCACATCAAGAACGGCAGGTAGCTGATCTGTCAGGCTTGCAATCGGTGTGTTTTCAAGAATATCGCATGTATTGATGAGGTGTTGCCAAGGCTCGTCAATTCCTTGCGACTTGAGGGTATAGTATGTGTTGTAGTCTGCCGCAGTTGATCCATTATAATTGAGCGCCGCCGTGCCGTCTCCCCATTGTGGTCCGCCACCACCTCCTGGTCCGCCGCCTGTGCTTGATGTAGGTGCGTCCGCCCTCCAATTATCTCCATCATTGCTCAGAAACCACTCTTCCAAATAATCTTTATTCATTTGTTGAACACTAGGATAAATGCCCCAATCTTCGCCGTTGATAAATAAGTGTACGTAACAAACCTTTGCTGCGGGGATATGCTTGCGAATGAGGCTGAGATAAAGAAACTCTCTCATGAAAGAGGCATCTTGGAAAGAGTTGTTGAGATTTAGTGTTTGGTAGCCCATCAAGTTTTGATCTGGAATAAAGCTATCCATCTTTATACTAAAACTCTTTTTTTCTCCTTGAGCCATCATGTATGAAGTTTGTCCTTTGAAGCTAACCCCCACTTGAGGATAGCTCACACCATCAACGGTCAATGTGGCCTGAACTTCATTTTCTGTTCCGTAGTTATTGGTGAGTTGAGTCCAGTAGTTGGTTTGAGTAAAATCCAGATAGTATTCACGAATTACTGTCCGGTCATAAAGGCCATCGTCATCGACGTTTCCAACCGTTATGCGATGAGCGGATTCGTCTAAGGTCCATTGATTGGGGAGATTTTGTGCCCACAAATGAGCACACATGGCCATAGCGACCACGGTAGTAGTGATTCTTTTCATTTTGGTTCAATAGTTACGCGAATATGACCGATTTGTTAATACAAGGTTTAATCATCAAAAAACTTTTTTCACCAATAAGGAACATTTAGCAATCTATTTGATTTTGTAATCGTGCACTTTTTAGACATTTGCAACGACAATAATGAAAATGAAAGTAGAACAGATTTATACAGGATGTTTAGCTCAAGGAGCTTATTACATTGAGAGTGAGGGTGAAGCAGCGATCATCGATCCTTTGAGAGAGGTGCAACCTTATATCAAAAAGGCGGAGACGAATGGGGCCAAAATCAAATTCATATTTGAAACCCACTTTCACGCAGACTTTGTGAGCGGCCATTTGGATCTTTCAAAGAAGACGGGCGCGAGCATCATTTATGGTCCGCAGGCTTCAACGGAGTATGATATTTATAATGCTGCGGATGGACAGGAGTTTGAAATTGGGAAAGTCAAAATCAAAGCGCTTCATACTCCTGGTCACACTTTGGAAAGTACTACTTGGTTGTTGATCGATGAGTTTAATAAGCCTTATTGCATATTCACAGGGGATACGTTGTTCATTGGTGATGTGGGGCGCCCTGATCTGGCAATAAAAAATGGTCTGTCGCAAGAAGACCTTGCGGGAATGTTGTTTGATTCTTTAAGAGAAAAAATCATGACGCTTCCAGATGATGTCATTGTATATCCCGCGCACGGAGCAGGAAGCGCTTGTGGAAAAAACATGAGCAAAGAAACCTTTGATACACTCGGCAATCAGAAACAGACGAATTATGCTTTGCGCGCAAATTTGACCAAAGAGGACTTTGTCAAAGAACTGACCACGGGCATCTTACCAGCTCCTCAATACTTCGCAAAAAACGCGATGATCAACAAAACGGGCTATGAATCATTGGATTCAATTATCAAAAGAGGAAATCAAGGATTCGAACCCAATCAATTTGAGGAGATGGTGAATGCAGAGGGCGCGCTTGTTCTGGACACCCGCACAGCTGCTGAGTTTGTACATTCTCATATTCCAAATTCAATATTTATTGGAATAGATGGTGGCTTTGCTCCGTGGGTAGGTGCATTGATTACAGATATCTATACACCTATCATGTTCGTGGCGCCCGAAGGAAGAGAAGAGGAAGTTATTACTCGCTTAAGTAGAGTTGGATATGACAACACAATCGGGTTCTTAGCGGGAGGCATTGAAGCATGGAAAAATGCTGGTAAAGAAACTGCGTCTATCGAGTCTCTTGACGCAGCCTCTTTTATGGAAAAACATGGTGCTGATAATATCGAAATACTTGACGTTCGCAAGCCTGGAGAATATAGCAATGGCCATTTGGACAATGCTTTGAATCTTCCACTTGACTTTGTGAACGAAGAGATGAATAAAGTTGAAAAAGATAAGCCTTACTATGTGCACTGCGCTGGCGGCTATCGCAGCGTGATTTACATTAGTATTCTCAAAGCTCGAGGCTACGATCGACTTATCAATGTCGAAGGCGGCTGGGGAGCGATTAGCAAGTTACTTCCGGTGTAGATACTAGCGACTAGTGACTAGCGACTAGTGACTAACGACTAGTGACTAACGACTAGTGACTAGTGACTAGCGACTAGTGACTAGCGACAGTATCTAGTCACTAGTATCTAGTATCTAGTCACTAGTATCTAAATTTCCACTTCCATCAAGAGCAATCTGGCGTTCGATTCGGTGTTGATATCGAGTGAGGAAACTTTCCAAATGCCCATAGCGTCGCGTTCGCCTAGCTTTTGGCCATTGATGGAAACATTGCCATTGATTACGAAGGCATATACTCCATGCGTTTTTGGACGTCGTAACTTGTGTTGAATTTTTTGTCCTTTATCGAAAGTCCCCAAGTCGAACCAAGCGTCTTGATAAATCCAAACACCGGCATCGTCAGGTGAAGGAGAGAGTATTTGTTGTAATTTATTTCTTTCCTCTTTCAATGTGATTTGGTCGTAACGGGGAGTAACACCGCGCTTATTTGGATAGACCCAAATTTGAAGAAACTTGCCAGGTTTGTCTTTCAAACCGTTCATTTCGCTGTGTGTTATTCCTGTTCCAGCGCTCATCACTTGAATATCACCTGCTTTTATCACTTGCTCATTACCCATGCTGTCTTTGTGCTTCAAAGCACCTTCAAGCGGGATTGAGATAATTTCCATATTGTCATGAGGATGAGTTCCAAAACCGGTACCACCAGCGATGATATCATCATTGAGCACTCGAAGTTTTCCAAAACCCATTCTTTCGGGGTCATAATAATTAGAAAAGGAGAAGCTGTGACGCGTTTGCAACCATCCATGATTGGCTCCACCGCGGGTATTCGCTCGGTGAATCACAAAATTTTCCGCCGCCTCCACCGGAGCAGATGGAATGTGATTGAATCCTACGATATCATTCGCATCTTTATTTTCGACGGCAGCATTGACAGCAGTGCCGGCAATAGCGATAGCGCCTGTTCCGAGTATTCCTTTTTTGATAAAATCTTTTCTATCCATGTCGATATGAAATTTTGATTAATCTTGAACGA
>CANGVZ010000055.1 GCA_947457285.1 Flavobacteriales bacterium
CTTGCACCAAATGGTTTTATTTTCACGACGCCCAACGAAATTTCAATCCAATTAACCGATGTCGAACCATCTGTTTCCAATATCAATTTCGGCTTGTATCCCGCAGCCGTTTTCACGGCTGGGGAAGCTGACATGGTCGCTTTTACTCCTATCTGTGATAGTCAAGGAGCTGTTTTTATTCAGATTACCAATACTGGAACACAAAACGTTCCTGTTGAGATAACCTTTGAAATGCCTGAATATAGCGCATTCTTTGAAAGCACAATTGATACCACCTCGGCCACAGACTCAACATTGATTTGGGCATTCAACGAATTAGAAATTGGAGCAAGCATCAATATTCCATTTTTTCTTAGCTATCCTAATGTAGATTTTATTGACTCCCTCTTTACGTATGTCTATACAATACAAATTGGAGATGTAACGCTCACTGATACTTTAGAGATGAATATGCTCTGCGCTTATGATCCTAATATCAAAGTTGAACAAACTGGTTGGGGGCCACAAGGCTACTTCCTAGATGGACAAACTCTGGAATACATCATCTATTTCCAAAACACAGGAAACTACTTCGCAACGAATGTGCGATTAGAGGATCAATTATCTTCTCTGTTGGATGCTAATTCCATCGAAGTGGTGAGCGCTTCACACAATGTTGAAACAACATTGAGCAATTCAGGACTGCTTACATTTTTCTTTCCCAATATCATGTTGCCCGATAGCACCAGCGATCCTCTCGGCAGCATTGGCTATGTTAAATTCCGAATCAACCACTCCTCCACCGTTGATCCCGGAGATGTCATCGAAAATTTTGTAGATATATTCTTTGACTTCAACCCAGCCATTACAACCAATACCGAAATCAACACCATGTATGATTGCGAGCTACAAGGAGACAATATTCCAAACGCAGTGGTTCAAATAGATGGTTACGTCCTGATTGCGGATGAAGGCTTCGATTATGAATGGTTTGTGAATAATGTTGCCCAAGTGGGTTACAATGAAAATACAATTACAGCGTCACCAAATGTTCTTTATCAAGTAAGAGTAATTGATCCCAATGGCTGTTCTGAATTGGGCAACCTGTTTTCCCTCACCTCTATTGAAGAGGCAAATAAAACTGTATGGAGCTTCTACCCCAACCCAGCTACCAATAGTATTGTAATTACAAATCTCGAAGGAGCAAATACGACCTTAGAGATTTACGACATGATGGGTAAAATTGTCAAGAGCCTTTACATTTCAAATAATCAAGAAGTGAATGTGAATGACTTGGCTTCTGGTATCTATATGATTCGTATTGGCGATATGCAGAGGAAGTTGGTGATGAAATAAGGAGGAGGAGGAATAGGAGTAGGAGTAGGAGTAGGAAATAGGAAATAGGAAATAGGAAATAGGAAATAGGAGGTCACTCCGTCCCTCCGTAACCCCGTAACTCCGTCCCTCCGTCGCTAAGTCGCTAAGTCGCTAGATTTGGGCGTTCCCGCATACGCGGGCGGGCTTTCCGCTCCAATCTTTTTCTCGCTTCGCTCAAAAAAGGATTTCCGCTTCAATCCCTAACGCGGAGAAAACAGAACGAGAACAAGAACAAGAACGAGATTGAATGTATATGATATCGTACACTTGCATACCTCGAGAAACGCGCCAATCCGAAGCATTGGTTAGTACATGGAAACTGCTTAAATTTGGGCCATTAACAACAAAAGATATGGTTAACCGATTGCCTCGGATTGCAAAAAGGGAAATCTAACAGAGAAAGGAACAACATTGCATGCAGAAGCAATTAAAAATATCTATACGTTTTTTCAACGATAAAGAAGTTCGTGCCGTGTGGGATGATATACTAGCTAAATGGTGGTTTAGTATCCTTGATATTGTTAGTGTGTTGAACGATGAAGCTGACTACGCCAAGGCAAGAAACTATTGGAAATATCTAAAAGCCAAACTCAAAAAAGAAACCAGTCAGTTGGTTAGCGCCACTACCCAACTGAAAATCACCGCAGCAGATGGCAAGAAGTACAACACAGACATGTTAGATGCCGATGGAATAATTCTACTCTGTAAAAGTTTCCCTAATAATAAGGCTTCTCTGTTTTTGGATTGGTTCTTATATGGCGAAACATGGATTAGGTGGGGGTGTGGTACTTCAATACGCTTTGTGGTCTCTCGTTGTTGTAAGACCACATCTAGGCTTGTGTGAGGGTCCGCACTTGCTTCAAATTATCGAATGCAAAGGCATCGGGAATTTCAGTTCGATAAGAAAGTTTGCGCTGCTACAATCTTCTTATACTGCGATAGCTCAGCCTCAAGCTACTTGATTCGTTTGAGTTGATTGACGTCCATACCGCCAAACTTGCTTTTTCAGCCATAGATTGTCGGATGGCTGATCCCGTACTCTCGGCAAATATCAGCAACTGATTTACCTAGTTCTTGCTCGCCTAAAATCTTCACGATTTGGCTTTCTGTGAATTTTGACTTTTTCATTTCGTCCCGATTTTATTGAATTGTTTGATACGATTCTCACAAACACTTCAGTTTTTGGGGGAGCTTTCACGATGTCCAAAACTCCTGAGGTCATTATCACGGATACAAAAGACACATCCTTAGATTTACTTTTCATATCATTTATGCAAGCTTTAAGCTGATATTATTGATACAATAAATAACTTCCTATGTCGTTAATACACCTCATGTCACCAATTTTTCGTATCATTGTAGCCAGCTTAAAGCTGATATATTGACTATGAGAAATAAAAATATCTCCACGAAATCAAACGAACTCCTATCCTATTTCAATGAATACAACAGGTCTTGCTTTGACTATTCCCTGGCATACAAAGCCCTTCCTAATTCTAAAGCAAGCGCAGTCAGACAACTTCTTAGCGATATGACAAAAAGAGGTTTGTTGATGCGACTAAAAGATGGGGTTTACTGCATAATTCCCTACGAGCAAAACGCTGAAACTTTCATGCCCGATTGGCATTTGTCTGCCGAACATTTGGTGGGTGATGCCAAACACTACATCGGATATTATTCCGCTTTACAAATTCATAATCTAATTATACAGCCTTCACTAACAGAGCAAATAGTTGTTTCAAAACAAATACGACCTTCGCAAATAAAAATTAAAGAAGTACCTTTTCAATTCATCTATCACAACCAAAAGCACTTTTTCGGATCAAAGAAAATTTGGATTGATAGCTTTCATAAAGTAATGTGTTCAGACTTAGAGAAAACTATAATTGACTGCCTATTCAAACCTAACTATGCAGGAGGAATCGTTGAAGTAGCTCGGGCGATATACACCTCAAAAGACAAAATAAATTACGAAACACTTCTTGAATACGCAAAGAAATTTGATTCTCAAGCTGTAATTAAACGTTTAGGATTTATTTTAGAAGTATTAAAGATTAATAATCCAATTATTCTCGAACTACAAAAAATGAAAACCGCATCGTATGTGGTGCTTGATACCGAGTTACCGAAAACGGGAAAACGAATTAGTCGCTGGAGTATTCAGCTAAATTTAGAACCAGATACCATTCAATCTGCCATATATACATGATTAAACCAAGAGAAATACAGCAAAAAGCACATGCAGCTAGCGTTCGCGACCAACAGATTGAAAAAGATTACATTCTTTCATGGATTCTATTTGGTATTTCCAAGCACAATCAACTTTCCAAAACAATTGTATTCAAAGGAGGAACCGTTTTAAAGAAAGTCTATTTTCCCAATTATCGATTTTCTGAGGATCTCGATTTCACGTTACTTCATGAAGCATTGACTAATGAAATAATTCTCATGTGGTTTAGAGAGGTATTTGAATTCATACAAGAAGAAGCAAATATGCCGCTGGAAATAATCGATAATAACCAACATGAAGATGGTGGCATTAACTTTTACATTCATTACGCCGGTCCGCTGGGCGGACAAGGAAAGAACAAGAAGGTTAAAGTTGACATTTCAAAAAGTGAACAACTGGTTTTTCAACCTTCCATGAATGCAGTTTTCATTGACTACTCCGATCTGGAAGAGCACAGTCTGCTGTGTTATCCATTAGAAGAAGTACTTGTAGAAAAAATGCGTTCGGTAATGCAGCGAATGCAGGCAAGAGATTTTTACGATATCTGGTATTTGCTGGAAGAGCATGGAATGGATGTAAATTATTACTTAAGAGAATTAGAATTAAAGTGTAAATGCAAAGGATTATCACACATCGATTTTATGAAAAAATTGAATGAAAGATTACCTCAATATAAAGGCCGCTGGCTTAGCTCTATGAGCGAACAAATAAAAGATCTACCTGACTTCGAACAAGTGGAAAGAGAAACACTCCGCCACTTTAAAAAAATAAAGTTTTAGTCGATCGATCGCTCGAAATTGACCGTTTCCTCGAAGCTTAGTGTTGCAATCAACTCCTCATTTGGCTGGTTGCCTTAAACATATTCAAACTCTACCTTCTTAAGGTAAGCTTTCTCTAGGCCAAGCCGCCCAACTGGCCAACCTTTCCAAGAGAACTATTGCCGAGTTGCTTGGAAAATATGATGTTTCCATATTCAATGACGGAGCCAATAATTTAATAAGGGATGTCCAAAACTCCTGAGGTCATTATCTCCGATACCAAAAATTAATTCCTCCAATTTTAGAGTGTCCCCCGAACTCGAAGCCGAAGTTCTCCGGCTTGCTGGTGAAGCTGATGACAAAACTTAGTTCGATCTATCTCAATGCCAAAGACTATTGAAATTGATTAGAAAGGAGAATGAGCATAAAACAAAAAGTACCTCAAGTACCTAAGTCCCTCCGTCGCTAAGTACCTCAGTCCCTCTTCAAAGCCTGACCCGAAGCTCAAGCTTGCCGCCGAAACCGAGTTCAATGATTTTCTGAAGCGTCGATATGCGCGCCTCTTTAACATTATTCTCAATTTTCGAAATATAAGATTTGGTGGTCCCTACCTTTTCCGCAAGCTGCTCTTGGGTCATTCCCATCTCAACTCGCGTGTCATGAATTAAAGCTCCAATTTTGAATGCGTCAAATCCCGCTTCAAGTTCGTCGCGATTCTTCGTCCCTCGCCTTCCGTAATTCTTTTCCTTAAACTCCTCGATAGTAGTCAAATTTCTATTTTTCCCTTTCATAGATCTCTCATTTTTTCCCATCTTTCTAGTGATTTGACAAAATTACAAAAGTTTCCCTAAAGTGAAACATAAAATTTAGCTTTTCAAGAGATTACCTGAATTATCAATTTTTGACTCGCTATAAATCTTTTTATAGGTCATGTTAACTCTCCCACTAGATTCATTTCACTCTTAAACTCTTTTGTTCCAAAAGTGAGAAATAATATTACGCATAAAAAAAACATATATTCACGAATATGCTCTAGGAAATAGGAGTAGGAATAGGGAATAGGGAATAAGGAATAGGAAGTCTGGTTTGACCCCCTATTGTTCGGACAATTTCGCGGGTTGCTAAATTAATTCAAATTCTCTTATTTTCTTTGCAACGCAAGAAGCGACCGACGGTGACGTTTTTACGGGTACTCTTTGGTTGTGGGCGGAGGAAGTTTTTTCTCCGCTTTTTGTTTTTAATCGGCTGCGCTCCGCGCGTTTTTCTTTTGCAAGAAGCTCCCTCTGGTTCAATTTCCCAGGTATTTCATACAATGGATATCGCAGCTTTATCAAAACACCTTTTTTAGGAACGTAGCAGGTCATCACCAAATCATTCTCCCATGCTCTTTTAAACAAGTCAGGCGGTAGGCCTTTTGTAGAAGTGTGTGGCCTGCTCGTGTTGTAATTTTTGTAAAACACTTTTAATCTTTCTTTTAGCGCTGTTAAATTGAAGTGTTCCCTTTCAACTGAACAACTCATTGTGGCATGAAAACTCTCAATATACCCGTTCTCCTCTGGTGTATAAGGATGGGTGAACAATTGTTTGATTCCATTCCTTTCCAAAAAATCTTTAATTAAATCGGCTATAAACTGAGGACCATTATCACTTGTAATGACCACCTCTATTTCTGACCAAGCTCTGCCCGCAGGTTCTAAATGCTTTTCTATAAGTTCCTCCAGTAGCATTTTCACATCCAATGCTTTCACCGAGTATCCAGTGTACTCCACAAGCGCTTGGCGTGTGAAGGTATCAATAATTGTAAGGGTATAGGACTGACAGCGCTCGCTAATCAGCCAATGACTTTTTATATCCATTTGTAGGTATGTGAGCGGTGCGGTTGGATTCATCATGCCGTATGTAACGTAATGCTTGTCTCGTTTCTTTGATTTGCGTTTGTTCATTCCTCGTAGGGCCAGTATCCTCATCATTGAAGCAACTTTTTTGTGATTGACAACATATCCCTTCAACTGCAAATGTTGCGTCATCCTAAGGGCTCCACAGCGTAGATCCGGATTCTGATGGGTCACTTTCATTTCCAGTTCCAACGATGCGTTGGGTAGCTTCGCCTCAGTGCCATCTTCCAATATCCGCTTCACGTGCGTACTCTTCTTTTTACCTCGCTTCGCAGAAGATTTTGGTTTATGGTAATACTGATGCTTGGTCATTCCTGAGATTTTTAAACATCGATCTCGTGGAATACCCTTGGATATATAGCGGCAAACTATTTCCTTAAGCTCTACCGTGCATACTTTTTTTTAATGATTTCATCCTTCAGTTGAGACTCCAATTGCTCTGCAATCAGCAGGTCCTTCAATCGCTGATTTTCCTTTTGCAATCGTTTAATTTCCTTGAGATGCTCTTTGGTCATTCCATGCTGCAGCCCAGCATCGCCCATCTCATTAAACTTGTTTCTCCACTGATAAAAACTGGCCTCATAGATGCCGTATTTCCGACAAGTGACAGAAATACCATTCTTTTCCCCTTCTTTCAGGATCAAGAGTTTTTCTTCTTTGGTTCTGCGAACCTTTCCCTTTTTTTCTGTTGACATAACTCTACAAATTTATTGCTAGTTTCGTCCGATTAATTAGGGGGTTAAAACACTCGCATCAATTATTTTCTCGTCTCTCATAATATTAGATGTTTATTATTAAATCGTTTTATTTCTATCGTTTGTTCTGAATCTATCTGCTTTCCTCTTCTTCTCACCCATCACCTTAATCTTGAAAAGTCATAAGGATAAGTAATAGGTAATTCATTGCAATACGAAATTTTACAAGTGTCCTTGTAGAAGGATAACACCTCAAATCTACTTTCAAGTTTCGGGTTAGGCATGGGTACTGACTTTCTCCAATTCTCTAATTGTTCATAATCTGGAGGATTGAATCGCCATTCATTGTATACTGGATCGCACATGCCTAGTTTTGTGAATGTTTGAAATATCATATCTTGTAACTTTCTAGATTTACCTGTCCCATCTGCTATACGCAAGAGGCAAGAATCTTGTAATGCGTAGGTGGAAGTCTGATGTTTATCTTGACAATAAGGATCCAAGCTTCCATAAGCCTTTGTAACTCTTTCAAGTTTGAACTTTAATGTGTCAAACTCAAGGAAGGGACCATCTTGTACAGCTCCAGGAACGGCAAAATACTCTCTTGATAGAAACAAAAATGTGTCGGCTCGGAATACTTCAAGTTTAGCATAGCAAGTCAAACGAGTTAAATAACTAGAGTTTCGATTTGTATTAAAGTAACTTGACTCTTTAATAAAAAAAAATACTGTATCACCAATCCCCATTTCTTCAAGGAAGTTGGCTTCTTTCGGGTAAACCTTCGGCGGGGGAGGTGGTGCGGATTTGGTGATTTTGATGAAACAACCAGATACAAGAAAAACAATGAAGAACAACGTTATGTAGCTTAGGTTTTTCATGGTGATGTTTAGGTCTTGTGCCGGAGTTTCTTTTAAGTTGAATACAAGTTTAAGAAGAATCGATGCTCACTCAAATACGGAAAGGAATTTTTTCCTAGGAAAATTAAATCAACACCACAACAGATATAAACACAACACGAACCCCTTTACACCACATACACCATCGCGTTGATGTTCATTCCGGCGCCTACGGAGGCGAGTAGGATGACGTCGCCGGTGGCTAACTCGTGATCAGGGAGATTTTTCTTAAATGCTGAATCCAATAACGTCGGAATGGTGGCTACAGAACTATTGCCCAACTTCTGAATATTCATAGGCATCACATTTTGCGGGGGATTGGGAATATCATAGAGTTGATAGAAGCTCTTGAGAATGGCTTCGTCCATTTTTTCGTTGGCTTGATGGATGAATATTTTCTTGACTTCATGAATGCTGTAACCCGACTTTTCCAAACACTGTTTCATCGCTGCTGGCACATGTTTCAAGGCAAATTCATAAATCTTCCTTCCATGCATTTTGATGTAGCGGTTGTGTGGCTCAAACTCTTTTTTATTGGACTGAGCCAAATAGAGATAATAGGCTTCGTCGTAGGAATGGGTTTGCGACATCACTGTAATGATACCTCGGCGATCATCACTTTTGTTGGCTTCTAAAATAACCGCTCCAGCACCGTCGGCGTAGATCATGGAGTCTCTGTCGTGCGGGTCGCACACACGTGAGAGCGTCTCTGCGCCAATCACTAAATAACGATTGGTATGCTCTACAATTATATGCTGTCGTGCGAGTATGACTGCTTGAATCCAACCAGGACATCCGAAGATGACATCATAAGCGATGCAATTTGGATTTTTTATTCTCAGGTGATGTTTCACTCTGGATGCAACACTCGGCACCATGTCTACTTGAGTGGTGCCATGACAAACGTTCCCAAAATTGTGAGCGAGTATAATTCCATCAAGTGTTTCTGGATCTATTTGTGCGTCTTCAATGGCTCGTTGTGCGGCGATCAACGCAATGTCTAGCATTTGTTGTTCTTCTGTAATATACCTGCGCTCTACAATGCCTGTGATTTTTTCAAGATTTTTCGTTATCGCTTCTGTTGGATCGGCAATGGGAAGTCCTTCTTCATTAAAGAAAGTATTGCTTTTGAATGAATCATTGGAAACAATCATTTCTGGAATAACACTGCCTAAACCCTTGAAATAAATTTGCATTGAAGAAAATTGAATGAATATTTTGATTGAACAAGACAAAGGCAAACCATCATGGTTTGCCTTTGAAAATTTTGGAAGATATGTCTTAAGCTAACTTTACATTTATTGCATTGACGCCTTTCTTGCCCATTTGAGTATCATAGCGAACTTCATCATTATCGTGAATTTCACTAATCAATCCTGAAACGTGAACGAATACTTCTTCGCCGTTTTCACCTTTAATAAATCCGAAACCTTTGGTTTCATCGAAAAACTTTACTACACCTA